>NZ_JBVIIT010000005.1:199805-333591 GCF_055569615.1 Streptomyces sp. NPDC031379
GCTCGACGTCAAGGACGCCGCCCGCGAGACACGCCTACTCCTAGCCACCGCCGCCACACTCCCCTACCTGTCCCTCCGGCCCGGGCGGCAACCGACCGACCCCCCCCCCCCCCCCCCCCCCCCCCCCGGCCGGCACACCCTCGTCCTGGCCGGCGCCGACCCGCGTACCCACGCCCTCGCCGAGCGCCTGGCCCGTTCCCTGCGCACCGACGGCGGACTGTGCACGGTGGTGACGGACGGGGCGTCGTACGAACGGCTGGACGCCGCCCGCTACCGGATCCGGCCCGCCGAGGACGCCGACCACACCGCGCTGCTGCGCGCCCTGGACGCCGACCAGCGGCCCGTCGACGCCCTGCTGCTCCTCGCCGCCCTGCACACCGACCCGGCCGGCGAGACGGCACCCGGACCGGCGAGCACCGCCTGCCTGCCGGCGCTCGCCCGGGCGCTGGCCACCCGGCCCGGCGCACCCCGCCCGATCGATCTGCTGTACGTGACGGCGGGCGCCCAGGCGGTCACCGGCGCCGACCGGCCCGCCCCGGCCCAGGCCGTCGCCGGCGCGATCCTGAAGTCGCTGCAGGAGGAGTCGGGCGGGCTGCGCTGCGTCCACCTGGACCTGGAACGGCACGCCGGCGGCGACGTCGTACCCCACGCCGACGACGACCTCGTACGCCTGCTGAAGGCCGAAGCGGCACACACCCCCGTCGACACGGAGGTCGCCCACCGCGGCGGACACCGCCATGTCCGCCGGCTGGCCCCGCTGCCCGAACCGGCGGCCCGCACGGAACCGCCCGCCACCGAGGGCTACCACCTGATCAGCGGGGGACTGGGCGGCGTCGGCACCGCACTCGCCGCGCACCTGCTGCAGACGCCCGGCACCCGGGTGCTGCTCCTCGGCCGCACCCCGCTGCCCGCCGAGGACACCTGGGAGCGCCACCTCGCCGACGCCGGCTCCGAGGCCCCCCGCATCGAGGCGTACCGGCGGCTGCGCGACCTCGGCGACGTACGGTACGCCTGCGCCGACGTCACCGACGAGGACCAGGTGAGGGCGGCGGTCGACGCCGCCGGCACGGCATGGGGCGTCCCGCTGGTGTCGGTGCTGCACCTGGCCGGGGCCCTGGTCGAGCGGCCCGTCGGCGAACTGGACGCCACCGCCTGGCGTACGGCCCTGGACGCCAAGGCCCGCGGCGCCTGGACCCTGCACCGCGTCACCGAGGACCACCCGGTCGCCTCCTTCGTCCTGTTCTCCTCGGTCAACGGCTACTTCGGCGGCGCCATGAACACGGCCTACGCCGCGGCCAACGCCTACCTCGACGCGCTCGCCCTGCACCGCCGCGCCCTCGGCCTGCCCGCGCAGAGCCTGGCCTGGAGCATGTGGCACGAGCGCGGCATGAGCAGCGGCTACCGGCTCGCCGCGCTCACCGAGGCCCGTGGCTACCGGGTGCTGGACACCGCCGCGGCGCTGCGTTCCTTCGACCTCGCCCGCACCCTGGACGAACCCCATCTGCTCATCGGCGCCGACCGCACCGCTGCCTGGGTCCGCAGCCACGTCAGCGAACCCGTCCGGCAGGTACGGCAGTTGGCCGGACGCGTCACGCTGGAGGAGGGCGCCGATCTCGGCGCCCTGTACCGGGCGGCGACCGACGCCGCCGGGAGCGCCCCCTGGGTGCTGCGCGCGGCCGGCAGCGCCGCACAGCCGGCGGCCGCCCCCGATGCCGAGGAGCGGCTCGCCGATCTGGAGAACCGGCTCGCCGGACTGTGGCGCGACGTCCTGGGCCGCGACCGGGTGGGCCGGGACGAGAACTTCTTCGACCTGGGCGGCAACTCCCTGCTCCTGGTCACCGCGCAGAGCGCCGTCAACCGGGCCTTCGACTGCGAACTGTCGGTGGTGGACCTGTTCGCGCACCCCACCGTGCGCGACCTCGCCCGCCACCTCGCGGCCCGGACCGGCCCGGGTACGTCACCGGCCCCGCGCACGGCGGATCCGGAGACGGCGACCGACCGTGCCGGAACACCCCTGAGCGGACTGGACCGCGCCAAGGAACAGGCACAGCGACAGCGAGCGGCCCGCGCGCGCCGCTCCGCACGGCACGGAAAGGGCCGAGGCGATGCGTGAGACCACCGGACCACAGGACGCCCCCGAGGAAGAGATCCCCGCCGTCGCCGTGATCGGCATGGCGGGCCGGTTCCCGGGCGCCGACGACCTGGACGCGTTCTGGGACAACCTGACCGCCGGACGTGAGTCGGTACGGCCCGTCACCGACGAGGAGTTCCTGGCCGCCGGCGGTGACCCGCGCGACCTGGACGACCCCTCTCTGATCCGCATGGCCTCGGTCATCGAGGGCATCGACCGCTTCGACTCCGGCTTCTTCGGCTACAACCCCGCCGAGGCGGCCGTGGTCGACCCGCAGCAACGGCTGCTGCTCGAGACGGCCTACCACGCTCTGGAGGACGCCGGCTGCCTCGGCCCCGACCGCGACGACGGCACCTTCGGCGTGTACGCGGGCAGCGGCGACAGCCGCTACTACCCCGCCCATGTGCATCCGCGCTACGCCGGACAGCCCGGGTCGGTGGAGCTGGTGCACGCGGCCACCGCCAACTCCCTCGGCACCCTCGCCACCCGCGTCTCCTACGAACTGGGACTCACCGGCCCGAGCGTGTCGCTGCAGACCGCCTGCTCCACCGCCCTCGTCGCGGTGCACACCGCCTGCCAGGACCTCCTCGACCACCGCTGCGACACCGCGCTCGCCGCCGCCGTCTCCGTCAACCCCTCCGCGCTCCTCGGCTATCGCCACGTACCCGACGGGCCGTTCTCACCCGACGGGCACTGCCGCGCCTTCGCCGCCGACGCCGCGGGCACCTCCTCGGGCGACGGCGTCGGTGCCGTCGTCCTCAAACGACTCGAGGACGCCCTGGCCGACGGCGACCGCGTCCGGGCCGTCGTCCGGGGCAGCGCGGTGAACAACGACGGCCGCCGCAAGGTCGGTTTCAGCGCGCCCAGCGCCGCCGGCCAGACCGAGGTGATCCTCGCCGCCCAGGCCCAGGCCATGGTCGACGCGGGCACCATCGGCCTGGTCGAGGCGCACGGCACCGCCACCCGGCTGGGCGACCCCATCGAAGTGGCCGCGCTCACCGAGGCGTTCAGGCAATCCACGCAGCGACGCGGCTACTGCGCCCTGGGCTCGGTGAAGACCAACATCGGCCACCTGGGGGCCGCCGCCGGGATGGCCGGGCTCATCAAGGCCGTCCTCGCCCTGGAACACCGGCAGATCCCGCCCAGCCTCCACTTCGAGCAGCCCAACCCGCTGATCGACTTCGCCGGCGGCCCCTTCCGGGTGCCCACCGCCCTGGAGGACTGGCCCGCCGGCGACCACCCGAGGCGCGCCGCGATCAGCGCCTTCGGCATCGGCGGCACCAACGCCCACCTCGTCCTGGAGGAGGCACCGGCCCAGGCCCCCGCGCGGCGCGCACCCGGGGACGGCAGCCGCCTGGTGCTGCCGCTGTCCGCCCGCTCCACCGGCGCCCTGCGCGGCCAGGCCGAGGCGCTCGCCCGGCACATCGAGCGCCGCCCCGAGCTGCGCCTGGACGACGTCGCGCACTCCCTGCGCACCGCCCGGCCCGCGCTGCGCCACCGCCTGACGGTGACCGCCGCCTCCCGCGACGAGGCCCTGGCCTCGCTGCGCGCCGCCGCACCCGCCACCCCGCCCCTGGCGGACGAGCCCACCCAGGTGGCCTTCCTGCTGCCGGGCGGCGGCACCCAGTACGCGGGCATGGGCGCGGAGCTGTACCGCGAGCACGACGTGTACCGCGACACGGTGGACGAGTGCGCGCGCATCCTGCGCCCGGTACTCGACGCCGACCTGCGCACCACCCTGTACGAGCAGGGGCAGTCCGACAGCACCAGCGCCTTCCTCGGCCTGGTGGTCACCGAGTACGCCCTCGCCCGCACCCTCATGGCGTCCGGCGTGCGCCCGGACGCGCTGATCGGCCATTCGCTCGGCGAGTACACGGCGGCCTGCCTGGCCGGGGTCATCGACCTCGAGGACATGCTGCCGCTGGTCACCGAACGCATCCGGCTGATCAGCTCCGCGGGCGGCGCGACCGTCGGAGTGGCGGCGCCCGCCGAGGACGTACTGCCGCTCCTGGACGACGAGTTGTCGCTGGCCGCGGTGAACGGGCCCGCCGCCTGCACCGTCGCCGGCCACGACGAGGCCGTCACCCGACTCGAGGCCGAACTGGCCCGCCGGGACATGCCGTTCCGCCGACTGCGCATACCCGCCGCCGCCCACTCCCATGTGCTGGACCCGGTGCTGGAGACCTACGCGAAACACCTGCACGGCGTCACCCTGCGCCCGCCCCGGATCCCGTTCGTCACCAACGTCACCGGCACCTGGATCACCGACGCCCAGGCGACCTCGGTCCAGCACTGGATCGACCACACCCGGGACACCGTGCGGTTCGCCGCCGGCATCACGGCGCTGTGGCAGCGGGGACGCCCGGTCCTGGTGGAGATCGGCCCCGCGGACACCCTGACCAAACTCGCGGTGGCCCAGCTGGCGCCCGAGACGCCGGTGGCGGTGACCACCATGCGGCACGCCAAGGCCGACGCCGCCGACGGCTTCGTCCTCGCCGAGGCCCTGGGCCGGCTGTGGAGCGCCGGGGTGGACGGCGCGCTCCCGCCGGTCCCGGGCACGCCCCGGCCGGTGCCGCTGCCCCCGTACGCCTTCGAACGGCACCGCCACTGGATCGACGCCCCGGGTGCCCGCACCGACCCCGGGACGCCGGACGCCGAGGAAGCGGCGGACACCGGGCCGGCCCTCGGCCCGCGGCCTCGCCTCACGACCGAGCACGTGCCCCCGCGCACCGAGCGCGAACAGGCGGTCACCCGGCTGTGGGAGGAGACCCTCGGCATCGGCGGCATCGGCGTGCACGACAACTTCTTCGACCTGGGCGGCGACTCCATGCGCGCCGTCCTGCTGGCCGGCCGGCTCCGCCAGTCCGGCGTGCTCGACGTGCCCGCCGCGACACTGATCGCCGCGCCCACCGTCGCGGGCGTCCTCGCGGCCGGCGACGGCAGCGGCGACCGGTCGGCGAGCGGCGGCACGAGCGCGCTCGAACCGCTGCTGCCGCTGCGCCCCCAGGGCGGTGCCGCGCCCCTGTTCTGCATCCACCCCGGGGCCGGCGTCTCCTGGCGCTACACCGGGCTGCTGCCCCACCTCGGCGGCGACCAGCCGGTCTACGGCATCCAGGCCGCCGGGCTGGACGGCACCCGCCCGCCCGCCCCGGACGCCGCCGCCATGGTCGCCGGCTACCTCGAGCTGGTCCGCGAGGTGCAGCCGCACGGTCCCTACCGGCTCCTGGGCTGGTCGTACGGCGGTTTCGTGGCCCACGCGATGGCCTGCGCCCTCCAGGAGGCGGGTGAGCGGGTCGAACTCCTCGCGATGCTCGACGCCCCGCAGCCGCACGGCACGGGCTACGACGACGTTGCCGCCGAGCGACAGGTGGCGGCCCTGCTGATGCGGGTCGCGGGGCTGCCCGTCGAGCCGGGCGCCGAACCGCCGGACGTGGCCGCCGTCCTGGACCGCATCGACGCCGCCCTGGCCACCGACGCGACGAGTTCACCGGTCACCCTCGCCGAGGCGGCGGCCATCGCCGAGGTCATGCGCAACAACCTGCGCCTCGCACCGCAGTTCGAGCCCGGCACCTTCCACGGCGACGTGCTGTTCTTCAGCGCCGCCCAGGAGCAGGCCACGGACTTCCCCGGTGACCTCGCCGTCCTGCCCGGCAAGGCGGACACCTGGCGGCCGCACGTCGACGGGACCCTGCGCGACCACCACGTTCCGTGCGGGCACTACGAGATGACCGAACCCGAGCCCCTCGCGCTGATCGGTGCCGCCGTCGCCGGGGCGCTGCGCCGGGCAGCCGAAACCGTACCCGTCCCGCCCCCAGGGGGCCCCGACCGTGCAGGAGACCCCGTATGACCGTGACCGCGCCCCAGGACCTCTACGAACTCGGTGACGCACCCGAACTCGGCACCGTGCCGCAGAAGATGTACGCCTCGCTGATCCGCCAGGAACGCTACGGGCAGCCCGTGGACGCCTTCCGCACCGAGGTCGTCGACGTGCCCCCGGTCCGGCGCGGTCAGGTGCTGGTCAAGGTGATGGCGGCCGGTGTCAACTACAACAACGTCTGGGCGGCCCTGGGGCAGCCGCTCGACGTGATCGCCGCCCGGCAGAAGGCCGGCGCCGTGGAGGACTTCCACATCGGCGGCTCCGACCTGTCGGGCGTCGTGTGGGCCGTCGGCGAGGACGTGCGCGGCGTGCGGCTCGGCGACGAGGTCGTGGTGCTCGCCAGTCGCTGGGACGAGTCGGCCGAGGACATCCGCCTCGGCGGCGACCCCGCCGCCTCCAGCACCCAGCGCGTGTGGGGGTACGAGGAGAACTACGGCTCCTTCGCCCAGTTCGCGGTCGTGGACGACTACATGTGCCACCCCAAGCCCGCCCGGCTGTCCTGGGCGGCGGCGGCCTGCTACATGGCGACGGCGGCCACCGCCTACCGCCAGCTGTTCGGCTGGGAGCCGCACACGGTGCGGCCCGGAGATCCCGTACTGGTCTGGGGCGGCGCCGGCGGGCTCGGCAGCATCGCCATCCAGCTCGTCCGGCACGTCGGCGGTGTCCCGGTCGCGGTCGTCTCCAGTGAGGAGCGCGGCGAGTTCTGCATGCGGCTCGGCGCCCAGGGCTGGATCGACCGGCGCGAGTTCGACCACTGGGGCCGGATGCCGGACACCGCGGACGAGGCGGCGATGGGCCGCTGGCTGGCCGGAGCCCGCGCCTTCGGGCGGCGCTTCTGGGAGGTGCTCGGCGAGCGCCGCAGCCCGCGGATCGTGCTGGAGCACTCGGGAGCGGACACCATTCCCACGTCCATGTACCTGTGCGACAACGCGGGCATGGTCGTCATCTGCGGCGGCACCACCGGCTACAACGGCGACGTGGACCTGCGCTTCCTGTGGATGCGGCAGAAGCGGCTGCAGGGCTCGCACGTGGCCAGCGCCCGGGAGGCCCGTGAGGTGACCCGGCTGATCGACCAGGGCGTGATCGACCCCTGTCTGTCCCGCACCTTCGGTTTCGAGGAGATCGGCCTGGCGCACCAGCTCATCCATGACAACCGCCATCCGGCGGGAAACATGGCCGTACTCGTCAACGCTGCGGAGTAGGACGGTGATCGAGGGGCCGACGGCTCGTGCCGCCGGCCCCTCTGCGCTCCCCGGGTGGCTCAGTGGGCGTCCCGGCCGAGGACGGCACTGAAGACCCCCGGCCCCGCCTCGATCACGCGGACACGCACCGGGAGGGCCGCCTCCGCCCGCGGCTCGACCCGCAACGCCCCGTCCGCGTACGCCGATGCCCGCAGGTCACGCAGGCTCCTCAACTCGGCCGCAACCAGGGGATGTTCGCTGTGCAGGGCCTTCCACGCGGCCTCTTTCGCGGAGAACAGCGCCGTCACCGTCCACGGCGTCGCCTCCGGCCCGGCGGTGCGCAGCAGTTCCTCCTCGTCCTCGCGCAGCACCAGACGGGCCGCGGCGGCGGGGAGCGGGCGCAGTTCCAGATCGCAGCCGAGCGGGGCGTCCCGGCCCGGCGCACGGGCCACGGCGACCGCTACGCCCGCGCTGTGCGAGATCGACGCGGCCCGCCCGGGCGGGAACAGCGGCATCCGGCCCGCCCGCGGTATCTCCCCGCAGTCGAGCCCGACCGCCCGCAGCGCCCGGCGGGCGGCGAGGCGTCCGGCCAGGAACTCCGCGCGGCGGTACGACGGCATCGCCGCGATCGCGGCCGCCTCGCCCGGCCCGGCGGGCGCGAGGCACGGTGCGGTGCCGACGGCGACCGCCACACCCAGCCCGGCGGTCGTCAACTCGTCCGCCAGCAGCCGGAGTCGGGCCGAGACCAGCCGGCCGAGCCCGGCCGCCGCAGGAAAGCGGTGGCCGGGCCGACCGGTGGCGGTGGTGGTCGTATAGGCCGTCGCCGGCGGCACGGGCATGCTCTCAGGCCCGCAGCAGCTTCTTGATGATCTTCCCGGCGGGGTTGCGGGGCACCTGCTCGATGAACTCGACCTTCCGCGGGCGCTTGTACGGCGCGAGCAACTGCGCCACATGCCCCAGCAGTTCCGTCGCCTCGGTGTCCGGCTCGGCCACGACGTACGCCAGCGGCACCTCGCCGTAGTCCTCGTCGGGCATGCCGACGACCGCGGAGTCCCGCACCGCCGGATGGGACATCAGGGCCCGCTCGATCTCCGAGGGGTAGACGTTCTGCCCGGCCCGGATGATGACGTCCTTGGTGCGGTCCACGAGGTGGATGTGCCCCGCCTCGTCGACGAAGCCCAGGTCCCCGGTTCTGATCCACCCGTCGAGATCGATCTCACGGGTGGACTCGGGGTCGTTCCAGTAGCCCTGCATGACGCCCGGCCCGCGGACGACGATCTCACCGATCTCCCCGCGCGGCACCTCCGCACCCGCCGAGCCGACCGCACGGGCGGACATGCCCGGTACGACCCGGCCGCAGGGGATGCGCGCGGTGACGTCCCCGGGGGCCGGGTGCTCGTCGGGGCCGAGGGTGACGAAGGGCCCGCCGACCTCGGTCATGCCGTAGACCTGCCGGAAGCCGCAGCCGAGCCGCCGTACGGCCTCGGCGTACACGTCGAGCGGCATGGGGGCGGCGCCGTAGAGGATCTCCCGGAGCGTGGACAGGTCGGCCCGGTCCGCGCCCTTGGCCTGCAGCATGAAGCGCAGCATCTGCGGGACCATCCACATGTGCGTCGCGCGGTACCGCTCCGCCGAGGCCAGCGCCCGCTGCGGGGTGAAGCCCGGCATGAGCACGATGGTGGCGCCCGCGGCCATGTAGGTGAGCGAGACCACCATGCTGCCGTGGTACAGCGGACAGCAGTTGACCATGACGATGCCGTCGGTGGGCCGGGCCAGCACCAGCCAGCCCAGCGCGATGGCGCGGAACGAGGCGCTGTCGACCGTGACACCCTTCGCCTGCCCGGTGGTCGCCGAGGTGTGCAGGACGGCGACCGGATCGGTGTCGGCCACCGCGGGCAGCGCCGACTCGGGAGCCACGGTCCCCAGCGCCGCGAACGCCGGCTTGTCCAGCGCCATCCTGATCCGCACCGACGCCGGCAGCTCGGGATGCCGGTCCAGCAGCTCCGACTCGCCGAACACGGCCACCGCGCCCACGCGTTCGATGATGCCCGCGACCTCCGGCACGGTCAGGCTGTGGTTCAGCGGGACGAACAGCGCGCCCAGCCGGGCGAGCGCGAAGTACGTCTCCAGGACCTCGATGCGGTCCTTGGAGAGCACGGCGACCCGGTCACCGCGCTCGATGCCCAGCTCGGCCAGGCCACGGGCCAGTTGGAGCGTGCGGTCGTCGAACTCCGACCAGGTGACCGCGCGCTGCTCGTCGACCAGTGCCGTCCGCTCCGGATAGCACTGGCGGTTGCGTTCCAGCAGCTGGGTCAGCCACATCACGCACCGCCGCCCGCACCGGCCACGGACCGCTCCGCCACGAACCGCTCGTAGTCGGCGATCGAGTGCAGCTCCTCCATGTCCTCCGCGGTGATCTCCACACCGGTCCGCTGCTCGACCAGCAGGACGAGACGCACCAGGTCCCCGGAGTCGATGCCGCTCGCGGCGAGGTCGACGTCGTCACCGACCCGCTCGCCGTCGGCGAACTCCTGCGTGCCGGTGAGCTCGACCAGCAACTCCCTGATGGTGCTCATGGATTCCCCTTTCACCGCGGCACGCCGGCCGCCGGGCGAGTCGCGTCTGTCGCCTGTCACCCGAACAAGAGGCCCGTGCACCCCCCCGGAATCCCCGCCGCCCCGCGTGACGTTTGTCACCCGGCCATCGAGCCGCCTCGGGGGATAGCGGGCCCGCCGCACGGCCTCTTTCCGAGACGGAGGCTGCGCCCGACCCCGCCGCGCGACGGGCGCGTGAACACCCGAGGAGTGCCGAAGGAGTGACGTGATGCCAGTGCCCAGGCGAGGGATTCCGGTCGGGGCCGGGTGCGCCCCGGTCACGGCGGAGACCGGCCGGGGAGGCGGAGCATGAGCGCACAGCCGGCCGGGACCGCTGCTCCCGGTCCCGCCACCACCCCTGCGGCCGAGACAGCCGGCCCCGCTCCCGCCGAGACCGCCGGCCCGCACGCACACGAGCCGGCGCAGGAGCATCTCGAGCGGTTCGAGGCGCTCCTCGCCGCCGGGGAGGCGATCGAACCGCGGGACTGGATGCCCGACGGCTATCGCCGGATGATGATCCGGCAGATCGCCCAGCACGCGCACTCCGAGATCATCGGGATGCAGCCGGAGGGCGCCTGGCTCACCCGGGCGCCGTCCCTGCACCGCAAGTCGGTGCTCATCGCCAAGGTCCAGGACGAGGCCGGACACGGGCTGTACCTCTACTCGGCGGCGGAGACCCTCGGCGTGGACCGCGCCGAGCTGTTCGACGCCCTGCACCAGGGGCAGCAACGTGCCTCGGCCACCTTCAACCACCCGGCGCTGACCTGGGCGGACACCGGCACCATCGCCTGGCTGACGGACGGCGCGGCCGTGATCAACCAGGCCCCGTTGTGCCGCACGTCGTACGGGCCCTACGCGCGGGCGATGCGCCGGGTCTGCCAGGAGGAGGCCTTCCATGTCCGGCAGGGCTACGACCTGATGCGGGCCCTGTGCGAAGGGACCCCGGAGCAGAGGGCGATGGCCCAGGACGCGGTCGACCGCTGGTGGCTGCCGGCCGTCGCGCTGATGTTCGGGCCGCCCGACACCGAGGCGGGCGGCGCCGACGCCCGGACCGCGGCGCTCGGCGCGTCGGTCTCCCGGCGCGCCATGGCCTGGGGCATCAAGCGCCACACCAACGACGAACTGCGCCAGCGCTTCGTCGACACCTGCGTACCGCAGGCCGAACGCCTCGGCCTGACCCTGCCGGACCCGGCGATCCGGTGGAACGAGGAGCGCGGCCACTACGACTTCACGCCGATCGGCTGGGACGTCTACCGGGAGGCGCTCGGCGACGACACCCACTGGGCCAGGCAGCGCATCGCACACCGGCGGGCGGCGCACGAGGACGGCGCATGGGTGCGGGAGGCCTCCGCCGCGTACGCGGCGCGCATGGAGGTCGGCGACCTCCCCGACGAGCGCCCCCGGACGGAGGAGCACGCATGAACCAGCAGCGTGAGGGCGCCCCCGCGTCCTGGGAGGTCTTCCTGCGGCCCCGCCGCGGCCTCGCCCACCAGCACGTGGGTTCGGTGCGCGCCGGTGACGCGGACACGGCCCTGCTCAGAGCGCGCGACCTGTACACGCGCCGGGGCGACCCGCTGTCGCTGTGGGTGGTGCGCTCCGACGCCGTGCACACCGCCTCCCCGGACGAGCGCGACCCGTACTTCGCCAACGCCCGGCACAAGCCCTACCGGTACCCGCAGCAGTTCGCGCCGCTGACCGAGAAAGGCCCCGACGGTGACCACGACGACTGACCCGGCCACCCGCACCGCGGCGGACGTCCGGGGCGACGCCCGCCTCGCCGTCCACCTGCTGCGCCTCGGCGACGACGCCCTCGTCCTCGGACAGCGGCTGTGCCAGTGGATCACGCGGGCACCCACCGTCGAGGAGGACCTGGCGCTGTCCAACATCGCCCTCGACCTCATCGGCCAGGCCCGCGCACTGCTCACCCTGAGCGGACGCACCGACGGCACGGACCGCGGCGAGGACGACCTCGCCTTCGCCCGGTCCGACCGCGAGTTCACCAACGCGCTGCTGACGGAACTGCCGAACGGGGACTTCGCGGCCACCGTCGCCCGGCAGCTCGCCTACACCCACTACGCCGTCCTGTACTACGAGGCGCTGGGCGGCTGCGCGGACCCGGAACTGGCCGCGTTCGGGCAGCGGGCCGCCAAGGAGGTCGCCTTCCACCGGCTGCACGCCGACACCTGGACCGAACGCCTCGGCCTCGGCACCCCGGAGAGCGCCCGCCGTATGCAGCAGGGCCTGGACCGGGTGTGGCCCTACACGGCGGAGCTGTTCGACGAGGACGAGGTGGTGCGGCAGCTCGTCGCGGCCGGCACGGTACCCTCACCGGCCCCGCTGCGCCCCCTCTGGGAGCAGCGCACCGCCGAGGTCGTCGGCCGCGCCGGACTCACCGTGCCCGCCCCGCGCTGGCAGGCCCGGGGCGGACGCGCGGGTCTGCACACCGAGGAGTTCGCCTCCCTGGTCGCCGAACTGCAGTCGGTGCACCGGCAGTTCCCGGGGGGCACCTGGTGACCCGCCCCACGGACCCGGCGACGCGCACCGTGCGGACGGCACGGCAGATCCGCGAGCTGGTGGAGGCCCTGCCGGACCCCGAGCTGCCGGTGATCGGCCTCGGCGACCTCGGTGTCGTCGGCTCGGTCGCCCCGGGCGCCGACGGCGTACTCGAAGTCCAGATCACCCCGACGTACCTCGGCTGCCCGGCCCTGCCCGCCATCGTGGCCGCGATCGAGGAGGTGCTCGCGGCCGGCGGCCATCCAAAGGGGCGGGTACGGCAGGTGCTCGCACCGGCGTGGACGACGGACCGCATCACACCGGCCGGCCGGGCCAAGCTCGCCGCCCACGGCATCGCCCCGCCCCTGCCGGCACAGCCGGACGGCCCGGTCCTCGTCCGGCTCACCGGGGTGCCCTGCCCGCACTGCGGTTCCCGGGCCACCCGGCCGCACAGCGCGTTCGGGCCCTCCCGCTGCCAGTCGATGCTGCGCTGCACGGCCTGCCAGGAGCTGTTCCCCCACCTGACCGCACTATGAGGCCCCTCGTGACCGCCACACCCACGCCCACCGGCAACGCGTCCGCGTCCGCCGAGCGGCCCGCCGCCCGCCGACGCACCGCGCGACACCGGCTCACGGTCGCCGACGTGCGGCACCTGACCGAGGACGCCGTCGCCGTCACCCTGGACGTGCCCGACGCCCTGCGCGACACCTTCGCGCACCGGCCCGGCGAGCACGTCGTCGTCCGGCATCACCGCGCCGGCGCCGAACTGCGCCGCACCTACTCGGTGTGCCCACCGCCGGACGATCCGGGCGCACTGCGGCTGGTGATCAAGCGGGGCGCCCCGGACGGCTTCGGCGCCCACGCCGTCACCGCACTCGCCCCCGGCGACGCCCTCGAACTCTCCCCGCCCACGGGCCCGTTCGCCCTCCCGAAGTGCCCAGGGGCCCATCACGTCCTGATCGCGGGCGGCTCCGGCATCACCCCGCTCGCCACCATGGCCGTGACCGCGCTGCGCGAGGACTCGGAGTGCCGTGTCTCCCTGGTGCACTCCGTGCCCACCGCCGCCCACGCCCTCCTCGCCGACGAACTGGCCCTGGTGAAGGACTGGTTCGTCGACCGGTTCACCGTCCTGTACGTCCTCACCCGAGAGGATCAGGGCAACGGCCTGCTGCACGGCCGGATCGACGCCGCGAACCTGCCCCGGCTGCTCGCCGCGCTCCATGCCGAGCCCGGCCCCGGCACCACGTTCGCGCTGTGCGGTCCGGGCGGCCTCGTCGCCACCGTCCGACAGGCACTCACGGACCGCCGAACCGACCCGGCCCTCGTCCGGTCGGAGCTGTTCACATCCGCCGACACCCCGCAGCCCGTGTCACCACCCCCGGGCCCGGCCGCGCCCCCGCACGGCATCCGCGTCACCGCCCTGTACGACGGCCGCCGCCGCGTCGTCACCACCAGGCCGCACGACCCCGCGCTCCTCGACACCCTGCTGCGCGACCATCCCGACGTCCCCTACGCGTGCCGCGAGGGCATCTGCGGCAGCTGCCGGGCCAAGGTCCTGACCGGACAGGTCACCACCGGACCCCAGCACGCCCTCGACGCCGCGGACCTGGCCGCCGGCTACACGCTCACCTGCCGGGCCCGGCCGCTCAGCCCCGAGGTCACCCTCGACTTCGACGCATGAGGCAGCACACACCGCCCGGCCCCGGCCCCACCACCCCCAGCCGAAGGAGAAGACGATGACCACCCCCCAGCGGCACGAGGGCAGGACCGCCCTGGTCACCGGAGGCAGCCGCGGCATCGGCCGCGCCGTCAGCCGGCGGCTGGCCCGCGAGGGCGCCCTGGTGGCCGTCCACTACGGGCACGACCGGTCCGCGGCCGAGCGCACCGTCAAGGAGATCGAGACGGACGGCGGACGCGCCTTCCCCGTCCACGCCGAACTCGGCGTACCCGGAGACGCCGACGCCCTGTGGGCGGACTTCGACCGGGCCCTGGCCGACCAGGACGCCGAACCCGGCCTGGACATCCTCGTCAACAACGCCGGCATCACCGTCCCGCGTCACATCGCCGACGTGACCGAGGCCGACTACGACCGGGCCTTCGCCGTCAACACCAAGGCGCCCTTCTTCATCGTCCAACGCGGCCTGGACCGGCTGCGCGACGGCGGCCGGATCGTCAACATCTCCTCGGTCGCCACCCGCGTCGCCTTCCCGCCGATCATCGCCTACACCATGACCAAGGCCGCCCTGGACTACCTCACCCTGGCCCTCGCCCAGGAACTGGGCCCCCGCGGCATCACCGTCAACAGCGTCGCCCCCGGCTACACCGAGACCGAGATCAACCCCACGCTCAGCATCCCGGAGGTCCGCCAGAGGTACGAGCACGCTTCCGTGTTCGGCCGGCTCGGCGCCCCCGCCGACATCGCCGACGTCGTGTCCTTCGTGGCGAGCGACGACGCCCGCTGGGTGACCGGCCAGTGGCTCGACGCCTCCGGCGGCGTCCACCTCGGCGTGTGAGTCCCGAGCCTCTTCACGCCGCGCCGCCCGCCGACCGGCCGCCCCGGACGACGGCAGCACTAGGAGACACACACCATGAATGACAGCACGTCCGCCCTCGCCCGGCAGGGCGCGGGCGACGACGCCCTGACCCAGCCCTTCGCGGGCGCCAGCCCCTACGACGCCTATGTGCGCGCGTCCGTCCTCAACACCCTGCAGCACCCCCTCACCGAGGCCCCCGACGAGATGGGGTTCGTCGTCACCACACAGGTGATGGAGCTGTGGTTCACCCTCGTCGTCCATGAGTGGCGCACGGCCGGTACGGCCTTCGCCAAGGACGACCTCGACGCCGCCATGGACGCCCTGGTGCGCAGCCGGCGCGCCCTGACCGCCCTCAACGCGACCTGGGCTCCGCTCGCCGCCCTGACGCCCGCTCAGTTCAACGGGTTCCGGGCCGCGTTCGGCAAGGCGTCCGGTTTCCAGTCCGCGATGTACCGGCACCTGGAGTTCCTCCTCGGCGACAAGTCCGAGTCGATGCTGCGCATGCACCGGGGGGATCCCGCCGTGCACGAGGCACTCAGCGAGACGTACCGGGAACCCTCCCTCTACGAAGGGGTGCTGGGCTACCTGCACCGGCAGGGCCTGCCGGTCCCCGAGCACGTCCGGGAACGGGACGTGACCGCCCCCTACACCTCGGATCCCGGCGTGGTCGAGGTCTGGCGGCGGATCTACTCCGGCCCGCAGCACCACCCGCACCTCGCCCTCGGTGAACTGCTCACCGACATCGCCGAGATCGTCCAGCGCTGGCGCTTCGACCACGTGATGGTCGTACGCCGCGCCATGGGCGCCAAGTCCGGCAGCGCCGGCTCGACGGGACTCGCCTGGCTCGAACAGCGTGCGGTCCGCCCGGTCTTCCCCGAGCTGTGGGAGGTGCGCGGTGACGTCTAGGGTCATCTCCGCCTTCGCGGCCGAGGAGGAGAAGCGGGTCCTGAGCCTGAAACCGGTGCTCGCCCCCGTGCACGGCCGCTACGGCGACCACCCCCACCAGGTCTACGACGCCTGGCCCGCCGAGGACCCCGGCGCGCCGCTGGTGATCCTTTTGCACGGCGGCTACTGGCGCTACGACCGCATGCATCTGACCCCTTTCGCGGCCTACCTCTCCCAGCAGGGCCTCGACGTGCTGCTGCCCGGCTTCCGCCGGTCCGGCGGCGCCGGCGGCTACCCGGAGACCTTCGACGACGTCGCCCGGATCGTGGACACCCTGCCCGAGGGCCGACCGTACGTCCTGGCGGGCCACTGTTCCGGCGGCCACCTGGCCCTGTGGTGCGCGGCCCGTGGCCTGCTGCCCGCAGACTCCCGCTGGCACACCGGCGTCCTGCCGGCCGGCGTGCTCGCCCTCGCGCCGATCACGGACCTCACCGCCACCCGCCGCGACGACCTCAGCAACGGCGCCGCTCTGCAACTCCTGGGAGGCGAGGACGAGTTCGAAGCACGGCTGCCCTCGGTCGACCCCCTCACCCTGCTGCGCGACGCACGCAGCACCGGTGTGCCGACGGTACTGCTGCACGGCGCCGTGGACGAGGAGGTCCCGCTCACCCAGTTCGCCGACTACGCAGCCGTACACGACGACCTGAAGACCGTCGTCCTGCCCGGAACGGGCCACTACACGCTCATCGAGCCGGGCGCACCCGGCGCCCGCGCGGTCGCGGACACCCTGTGGGAGATGTCCGCCGCCTTCGGCGCCCGACGGCCCGACACCGACATCGACGCCGACACCGGGAAGGCTGCCCAGCAGTGACGACGGTCCTCACCGCACTCGACGCACAGGCCGCCCGAGCCGACGCGGACGACGTCCTGGCCCCGCTCGCCGGGCGGTTCCTGCTCCCGGACGGAGTCGTCTACCTCGACGGCAACTCCCTCGGCCCGCTGCCCGCCGCCGTGCCCGCGGCCCTGACCGACGTCGTGACCCGTCAGTGGGGCACCGACCTGATCGGTTCCTGGAACGACAACGGCTGGTGGGAGGCGCCGTTGCGGATCGGCGACACCATCGGCCGCCTCATCGGCGCCGCGCCGGGCCAGACCGTCGCGGGGGACTCCACCAGCGTCCAGTTGTTCACCGCTCTGACGGCGGCCACCGCACGGCGCCCCGACCGTCCGCTGCTGGTCACGGACCCCGGCCACTTTCCCACCGACCGCTACCTGGCGGAGGCGGTCGCCCGCGGCAGGGACCGGCTGGAAGTGCGCCCGATCCCCCCGGCGGACCTGGACGCCTTCCTCGCCGCGGAAGGCCACCGGGTCGCGGCGGTCAGCTACTCACCGGTCGACTTCCGCACCGGGGAGCTGTACGACATGGCCGCACTGACCGAGGCCACGCACCGCGCCGGCGCGCTCGCGGTGTGGGACCTGTGCCACGCCGCCGGCGCCATGCCGCTGCACCTCGACGCCATCGGGGTGGACCTCGCCGTCGGCTGCGGCTACAAGTTCCTCAACGGCGGCCCGGGCGCGCCCGCCTACCTCTACGTCGCCCACCGCCACCACGCCACCCTCGAGACCCCCCTGAGCGGCTGGAACGGACACGCGGACCCCTTCGGCATGGACCGGGACTACACCCCCGCGCCAGGCATCGCCCGCGCCCGCATCGGCACCCCGCCCATCCTCTCCCTGCTCGCCCTGGAGGCGGCACTCACCGCCTACGAGGACGTCGACCTGGCCCAGGTCCGCGCCAAGAGCCTGTCCCTGACCGGCTTCTTCCTCCACTGCGCCACCGAACTGCTCACCCCCCTCGGCGTCGAACCCGTCACGCCCGCCGACCCCACCCGCCGGGGCAGCCACGTCGCCCTCCGGCACCCCCACGCCCAGGGCCTGACCCGCGCGCTGGCGGACCGGGGCGTGATCATCGACATGCGCGCCCCGGACCTCCTCCGCTTCGGCGTGAACGCCCTCTACACCACCCACCGCCAACTCCTCGCCGCCACACACCACTTGCGGGACATCCTGCGAGAGGCGGCCTACGACACCACACCGCCCCGCACCGGCCCGGTCACCTGATCGACCAAGCCGGTGCACCGCCGCGGGAGGGCAGCGAGCGAACCGGGCGGGGCGCGTTCCGCCCCGCCCGGCCACCTACGCGCCGGACTGGAAAACCCCGGCTCAGCGCACTCGACCTCGTGCCTTCAGTGGCACCGACGGCAGCTCTGGCGCAGGCAGAGGATCCCCGTCGTACCCCTTCACAACACCGAATCTCGACCCACTCGTCCAATCCTCACGAGCCTGGACGATCTCTTCCTGCGAACGCCCGACGAAGTTCCACCACATGATCAGCTCTTCGGCGAACGGCTCGCCGCCCAGCAGTATCATCCCGGCGTCGGACTCGGCGCGCAGCGGCAGTTCGGTCCGCCCGCAGCCGAGGTAGAGCATCGAACCGGGCAGCACCGGCACCCCGTCCACGTGCACCTCGCCGGACATCGCCAGCACGCCGTACTCGAAGTCGGGTTCGAGGGGCAGGCGGACGTCGGTGCCCCCGGCGAGCGCGAGATCGGCGCCGACGATCGGGGTGTACGCCGTACCGGGGGAGCGGGAGCCGTCCAGATCGCCGAGGATCACCGTGGCGGTCAGGCCGGGCGCGGTGACGGTGGGCAGCTCCGGGTGGTACTCGAACTTCGGCTCCGTGTGCCGGTGTTCGTCCGGCAGCGCCACCCACAGCTGGGCACCGTGCAGGAGACGGGCGTGCGCCCGCGGGCTCTCCTCGGAGTGGCTGATCGCGCGCCCCGACGTCATCAGGCCCAGCTGCCGGGGCCGGATCGTCTGCAGGCTGCCCGTCGAGTCCCGGTGCAGCACCTCGCCCTCGTGCAGCCAGCTGACCGTCTGCAGCCCGATGTGCGGATGCGGCGGGACCTGCATCCCGGGCTCGTCGGCGATGTCGTCCGGGCCGTAGTGGTCGACGAAGGCCCACGCGCCGATCATGCGGCGGCCGAGGTTCGGCAGCAGCCGGCGCACCTCGGTCGACTCGCCCAGCTTGACGTGACGGGGACTCAGCAGCTCGCGGACGGGTTCGGCGACGACGAATCCGCGGCCGCCGCAGACGCTGGGCACGGGCGCGCGGTCAAGGTTGCTCATACCGCCCAACCTAGCGGTGCGAGGGGCGGCACGTGAGCGAGAAAACCAGGACATTTCCTTCGGTAAGTCAATCAATTGACTCATGCGCTCATGGTTGCTCCGCGCTCGGGGACGGCTCGGACGTGGACGGCGTGGGCGGGCTCGGCACCGGGGACGGCGTGCCGACGGCCGGGCGGGACGGGCGGGCCGGTTCGGTCGGGCGGTCCGTCTGTCCGCCGCGCGCGGTGAAGAACACCAGCGCCGCCACGGCGGCCAGGGCCAGCACGCCGACCAGTGCGCGGCGCAGCGGCACCCGGCGGGGCCGTACCGCCTCGGCCGGCGGGCGCAGGGGGCGCAGATCGGCCGGGCCGACGGCGTGCGCCCGCGCGGCCAGGGCGGCCCGCAGCCGCTCCTCGACCGGGGCCGCTGCGGCCCCGGTGCCGGTCTCGTTCATCGCAGCCCCTCCAGACGTCGGCCGAGCGCGTCCAGGGCCCGGCTGGCCGTGGACTTGACGGCGCCCCGCGACAGGCCGAGCGTCGCCGCGATCTCGGCCTCGGTCAGATGCGACCAGTAACGCAGCACCAGCACCTCCCGCTGGCGCCGGGTCAGCGTGCGCAGTGCCGCCAGTACCTCCCGGTGGTCCTCGTGCAGCAACACCTCCTCCTCCGGGGCCGGTGCGTGCCCCTCGGGTGCGGGAGTGTGCGCCCGTACGGTCCTGCGCCGGCGCAGCACCGAGCGGGCCGCGTTCACCACACTGGTCCGCAGGTACGCCTCCGGGTCGTCCAGGGCGCCCAGCCGGTGCCCGTGCCGACGGAACAGCGCGGTGAACGCGTCCTGCACGACGTCCTCGGCCGTCGGCAGGTCGTCCACCAGCAGCACCGCCAGGCGCACCAGGGGGAGCCGGCGGTGGTGGTACAACTCCTCGATGCCCGGCGGTTGTTCGTGCTCGGCGAGGGGGCGCGTGCCGGTACGGAACGCACCGCCCGGCGCCGCCGGCGGTGTCGTGCCCGTACCCGTGCGGGCGAGGACGCGGGCCCGCAGTGCCCGCGTGAACCGACGCCAGGGTACGAGGCGTTGCGGGGCCCAGGGCAGGGCCGTCGCCGGTGGTGTGGCTGTCGTCATGGGTCTCCCGGAGCCGGGAGCGGGGGAGCCGCCGCGCGACGGCTCCCCCGCACCGGCCGTACCTCAGTACTGCTGCGGAACCGGCGTCGGCGTGGCGTGGCCGTGATGCGGGGCGGGCGCAGGGCGGGTCACCGCCGGCACGGGGGCCGGGTGCCCGGGCGCCGGGGCGGCGGTGGACGGTACGGGTACGGGGCGCGGAGTGGCCGGTACCGGACTGGGAGTGCTCGTCGCGGGCGCCGGCGCCGGGGTCCCGGTGCGGACGGGTGACGGGACCGGGGAGGGCGTGGCCGTCCGGACGGGCGACGGGACGGGGGACGGGGTCGCGTGGCCGTCCGCGGGGGCGGGGGACGGCGTCGCCTCATCGTCGGCCGGGACAGGGGCCGGCGTCGGCTGGTCGTCCGCCGGGACCGGGCTCGGGGCGGCGGTGGTGCCGGAGTGGCCGGGGGAGTGGCTGCCGCTCTGGGCCGCCTGGGCGGTCATGGTGCCGGCGACGGCCAGCGCCGCGCCTGCTGCGGAGACCCCCAGGACGGCACGCAGCCTGCGGGTGCGGCTCGGGCGGGGGACACGGTGTGCGGACATGGGTTCCTTCGGTCGTTCGGGGTCGGGCATCTGGTCGAAGTGGAGGCCTCCACCCCGACAGACGTCCGACCCCGGCCGAGGTTGCAGCCGACGGCCGAGGAATTTCCCGCACCCTCCGCGACCGCCGCAGGGGCGGGGCCGGCGGTGGCAGCGCGCGTTCCGCCCGCACGCCCGGCCGACCCGGCGGAGCGACTCACGCTGCCGCAGCCAGGCCGGCAGTGCCCGCCTGTCGGTCACATCCGCCTGCTGGCCGAACCGGCGCCGGCGGCTTCAGAGGCGGGTCCTGGGGCGGGCCGGTCGGGTTCGCCGTCAGGGGTGGGGCGCTGCCGGCGTGGGAATCAGCCCAGCCGCTTCAGCAGTTCCTCGGCGACCGGGGCCGAGGAGGCCGGGTTCTGGCCGGTGATGACGTTGCGGTCGACCACCACGTGCGGCGCCCACGGCTCGGCCGCGTGGACGGCCACGCCCGCCTCGGTCAGCCGGTCCTGCAGCAGCCACTTGGCCCGGTCGGCCAGGCCGCCCTGGATCTCCTCCTCGTTGGTGAAGGCCGCCGCCCGGTAGCCGGCGAAGGCGTTGGAGCCGTCGGCCCGGACAGCGGCGAGCAGGGCGGCCGGCCCGTGGCAGACCACGGCCAGCGGCTTGCCCGAGTCGAGGGCCGTCACCAGCAGCCGGCCGGACTCGGTGTCCACGGCCAGGTCCTCCATGGGGCCGTGGCCGCCGGGGTAGAACACGGCGGCGAAGTCGTCGAGGTCCACCTCCGCCAGCTTCACCGGCGCCCGCAGTTCGGTCATCTCCTCGAGCGCACCCGCGATCTCGTCGGCCTTCTCCTGGCCGCCGTTGACCTCGGCGGCCAGACTCGCCCGGTCGACCGGCGGCACCACACCGCCCGGCGTGGCCACGACGACCTCGTGACCGGCGGCCTTGAGGGCGCGGTAGGGGACCACGGCCTCCTCGGCCCAGAAGCCGGTGGGGTGCAAGGTGCCGTCGGCGAGCGTCCACTGGTCGGCGCCGGTCATCACGAACAGGATCTTCGACATGAGGTTCTCTTTCCCGGAAACATGTGTCTGCGAGAAAGAACGTAGGCGAAGCGACCCATAGGCATCCAATGAAGCATCGAATGGCTGACATTGGTTCCCCTATGGGTCCTGGGGAATATCCGCCGGTGATACTCGGACGCGTGGACACCGCTTCCCTCGACCTCAACCTGCTGCGTACCTTCCTCGCGGTGTACCGCTCCGGCTCCTTCACCGGTGCCGCCCGCCTGCTGGGCCTGTCCCAGCCGACGGTGACGACGCAGATGCGCGCGCTGGAGCGGCAGACCGGCCGGGAGCTGTTCGAACGGCTGCCGCGCGGCGTCGCGCCGACCCCGGTGGCCGACGAACTCGCCGCCCGGATCGCCGCGCCCCTGGACGAACTGGCCCTCGTCGCCGGACCCACGCCACCGGCCGGCGCCCGCGCCGAGCCCGTCCATCTGGCCGGCCCGGCGGAACTGCTGTGCACCACCGTCCTGCCGGCCCTCGCCCCGCTGGTCGCCGAGGGCGTACGGCTGCGTGTGTCGACGGGACTGACCGATCCGCTGCTGGAGGAGCTGCGTGCGGGCCGGCACGATCTGGTGATCGCCACCCTCCGCCCCCGGGGCCGCGCGCTGCACGCCGTTCCGCTCACGGACGAGGAGTTCGTCCTGGTCGCCGCGCCGGTCTGGGCCGAGCGGCTGGGAGACCGGCCGGCCGCCGAGGGACCTGCGGCCCTGCACGGCGTCCCGCTGATCACCTACGCCGAGGATCTGCCGATCGCCCGCCGCTACTGGCGCCACGTCTTCGGCCGGCGTCTGTCCCGCACGGCCGCCATGACCGTGCCGGACCTGCGCGGAGTGCTCGCTGCCGTCGCCGCGGGCGCCGGTTTCAGCGTGCTGCCCCGCTATCTGTGCCAGGACCTGCTGGCGTCCGGCGCGCTGGTGGCGCTGCTGGAGCCGGAGGACCCGCCGATCAACACCGGCTTCCTCGTCCAGCGCCCCGGCGCCTTCGACAACCCGGACGTGGCCCGGGTCCGCGCGCTCCTGCTCCGGTCGGCCCGCACCTGGTAGCCGACCTGGCGCCGCCGCCGCTCAGCCCGTCCACTCCGGTGCCAGTACCGACCAGATCTCCTCGTCGTGCCGTTCGCCCCGGTACAGGTAACTCTCGCGCAGGACGGCCTCTTTGCGCATGCCGAGCCGTCGGGCGACGGCGATGCTGGGCGCGTTGCCCACCGACACCCACCACTCCACGCGGTGGATGCCCCGCTCCCGGATCGCCCAGTCGATCAGCACCCGCGCGGCGCGGGTCACCAGGCCCCGGCCCACCGCGGCCGGCTCCAGCCAGCAGCCTGCCTCCGCAGTGCCCTGCACCGGGTCGAACCGGCGCAGGATGACCGCCCCGACCAGCGTGCCGTCGAGCCGGATCGCCCGGATGAGGCCCGCGTCGGCCGCCTCCTTGTCGGCGTACGCCCGCAGGAACGCCCGGGCCGCCGCCGCGTCCGTGACCACGTCCGGCAGCCCGTTGAACCGCCCGATGAACTCCCGCCCGCGGTCCACGTGGGCGAGGAACTCCTCGGCCTGCCAGGGCTGGAGGGGACACAGCTCGGCGCCGTCGTCACCGAGGGAGGTCGCGTACATGGTCACCTTCGGGTCAGGGGATGGGACATCTGGTACGCCAGCCTACGGTCGGCGCCTTCCCCGATGGCCGTGAGGACCTCGTCCAGCTCCATGAACCACTCCCACGCCGGCCGCCCGTCGGCACCGGCCAGCCGGGCCACCACCAGGTCCTCCAGCTCCGGGACCCGCTTGTTCTTCCAGACCTTGTCGGCGAGGCTCACCAGCAGGTCCTCCACACCGGTCCCGGGGGCCGTCCAGGACGCGTGGCCGCCGGCGAACCGGGCGAGGTCGGCGCTCACCCCGCACGCCAGCAGCAACTCCCGGCCCGCCGCCTCGTGCCGGGCACCGGGACCGGACAGCTCGGCCGGGTGCACGGTCTTGCCGATGTCGTGCGTGGCGGCACCGAACAGCACCGCCTCCGCGTCGAAC
This sequence comes from Streptomyces sp. NPDC031379, assembly GCF_055569615.1. NCBI lineage: Bacteria > Bacillati > Actinomycetota > Actinomycetes > Kitasatosporales > Streptomycetaceae > Streptomyces > Streptomyces sp. NPDC031379. Next base: position 223,425 of record NZ_JBVIIT010000005.1, read on the forward strand.
CCCAGGTCCGGACAGTGCCGGCGCACCCACTCCACGAGCTGCGCCGCGACCTCGTGCACCGCCCTGAGATGGGCCACCAGCCGTGGCGGGGCCCCGACTTGCTCCAGCAGCAGGGCGGCCCGCGGGGGCAGGGGCCGTAGCGGCGGATCGCCGGTGTCTCCCGCCGCGATCGACGCCGTGTCGGTGGTTGTCACCGTGTCAGGGTAGGCGCGGACCCGCGGAACGTTCAGGGGTTCCGCAGGCCCGACCGGCCTGCCGGTAGGGGCCGGTGGCCCTGACATCGTTGTCCCGACGGTCCGAATGGCGACCCCGGGGCGCGGGAACCACGATGGAGGCGTGGGGTACGGCCGCCGCGGCGCCGGTGCCGTCGGAGGCCCCGGCGGTGGAGGCCGGCCCCCGGCCGCGGTCAGCGGCTGGAAGGGAGGACACCGTCATGCTGGAAGTGAAGACGGTCGACAAGCCGGACGAACGGCGCGACTTCCCCCGCGGCCACCTCGAGGCTCTCCACCTGACCGGGCTCGACTTCGCGGTGGGTACCTTCGAACCGGGCTGGCGTTGGTCGGAGTCCGTGGCCCCGATCGCGGGCACCGAGAGCTGCATGGTGCACCACAACGGATATGTGATGCAGGGACGGATGCATCTACGGATGGACGACGGCGGGGAGGGCGAGGTCGGCCCCGGCGACGTCTTCGTGTGCCCGCCCGGCCACGATGCCTGGGTGGTCGGCGACGAGCAGGTCGTGGTCTTCGACTTCGCCGGCACCATGGCGAAGGAGTACGCGAAGGGTTAGCCGCCGAGCGGCGGACCGGACCGTCCGCGTCGCAGAGCCGGGCCGCACGGTGTGCGGCCCGGCGGCGTGGGGCGGGACGGCTCCGTGGGCGGCTCGGTGGCTCCCGTGCACTCGGCGGCGCAGGAGCGGAGCGGGTGTGGACTCAGCGGCGTAGAGCGGGTGTCGAGTCAGCGGCACGGGGCCCGTGAGGAGCCGGCGGCACGGGGGTGCGTGCGGAGCCGGCGGCTCGGTGGCGCATGGGGAGTCACCGGCGCGGAGAGAGTGGGCGGTGTCCGCGGACGGCCCAGGCGCGGGCCGTGAGGGTGATGCCGCCGTCCGGGGCGACGGGGAGGCTCGCGGCGAGAGCGTCCCGGAGCCGGGCGCGGGCGGCCGGCGCGAGCGCGGCGGCATAGCCGGGCGCCGGCCCCTGACCGGCCAGGAACGGCTCCCACAGGTCGGCGAACGAGGCGAAGGCGGTGGGCACTTCCAGGGCGGTCGTCGCCACGTCGGTGAGCCCCGCGCCGGCCCACACACCGCGCAGCGCCTCCGGATGGCACAGGGCGAACCGCCGCCCCTCGTCCCGGGCGGCCGAGGCCGGGTCGAGGGCGGTCGCCGCGTCCCAGAACCGTCGCAGGAACTGCATTCCCTCCGCGTAATCCCATACGTATGCGGCGACCAGGCCGCCCGGGCGGACGGCGCGGGCCATGCCCGCCACCGCGGCGACGGGCTCCGGGAGGAAGTTCAGGACCAGCCCGGCGACCGCCGCGTCGTAGGCGGCGTCCCGCACCGGCAGGGCCGTCGCGTCGGCCACCGCGAACCACGCCGTGCCCGCCGGCACCGAGGCACGGGCCGCCGCCACGTACGAGGGTGACCGGTCGACACCGAGCAGCAGGCCGGGGCCGCACCGCGTGGCCAGCTCCGCCGACAGCGCACCGGTCCCGCACCCCACGTCCAGCCAGCGCAGCCCGCGGCCGGTGCCCAGCCAGGGCACGAACCGCTCGGCCACCAGCCGGCTCCAGCGGCCCATGTACCGCTCGTAGGCGGCGCCCGCCGTCCAGTGGTCGTACCGGTGTCGCTCCATTCCTGAACGATGCACACGGCTCCTCTCCGCGCGCCACAACGGCGCGACGCCGGCGGCCGGCGTGCCGCGGCCGGGTGTGCGGGCCCCGTCAGAACGGGAAGGCCGTCGCCCCCTCCTCCGCGAACGCGACGGTGTCCGCGTGGCCGAACAGGCCGGGCAGGCCGCCGGTGTGCACGAAGACGGTCTTCTCGCCCGGCCGGACGGCACCGTCGTGGACGGCGGCGCGGAGCCCGGCCAGGGCCCGGCCCGTGTAGACCGGGTCGAGGACCAGGCCCTCGGTGCGGGCGGCGAGCCGGAGGGCTTCGCGCACCGGGCCGGTCAGCGCCGCGTACCCGTCGCCCACCTGGTCCCGGCGCACCCGCAGTCCCTCCGCCGTGACCTCCGCCTCCGTGAGCGGCGCCGCGAACTCCGCCACCGCCGCGACCGGGTCGGCCAGCGCGCCCACGTCGACGCCGAGGACCGCCCCGGCGCCCAGGGCCGCGACCAGCCCGGCCATCGTGCCGCCCGAGCCGAGCGCGACCACCGCCGTCCGCAGGTCCGGCACCTGCTCGCGCAGCTCCTCGCCGCAGCGCACATAGCCCCGGGCGCCCAGGGCGCTGGAACCGCCGAACGGGATCAGCGCGGGACGCGCACCGCCCGCCCGCAGCCCGGCGCACACCTCGGCCGCCGCCGCGTCCAGCCCCGCCCGGTCCACCTCGCCCGCCCAGGCGAGCCTGGCCCCGAGCAGTCCGTCCAGGGCGAGGTTCCCGGACCGCGAGACGCCCGGCGAGCCGCGCAGCACGAGGACGACGTCCACTCCGAGACGGGCGCCGGCGGCGGCGGTCAGCCGGGCGTGGTTGCTCTGCGGGGCGCCGGTCGTCACGAGTGTGTCCGCGCCCTCGGCGAGGGCCGCGCCCGCCGTCCACTCCAGCTTGCGGATCTTGTTCCCGCCGCCGCCCAGCCCGGTCAGGTCGTCCCGCTTGATCCACAGGTCCTGCGGTCCGAGGCCGAGGGCGGCGGCGAGCCGGGGCGCGGGTTCGACGGGAGTGGGGAAGGTGCCGAGTTGCACGGGCGGGTGACTCATGGGGTACGTCCTCGTCAGCGGGCGGTCGGGCGACCAGTCGACCACGGCGGGCGGAACCGCGTCACACCCGCGTCGGCGTCACATCCGTGTCGGCCGCGCGACCGCCGCTTCGCGAGGGGAGGACGTCATACCTCCACCGGCCGGAACTCGCGCAGACGATCGTCGCCGGCCCGGATGACGCCGTAACTGTTCTCCGGAACCTCGTTCCAGGCGCCGGGCAGGTCCCCGAGGGGTTCCGACACGACCAGGCGGGTCTCGTCACTGACGTCCCGCAGGAACCCGACGTCGGGGTGGAGCGCGCGCAGAGCGCTCACCCTGGTGCTGTAGTACAGCGATCGCGGCGTGTCCCGGCTGGCGTACCGGAACGCCCACAGTGCCTCGCCGTCGGCCACCGCGATCGTCATCTGGAGGGGTCCGGGCGAGCCGTGCTCACGCCCGACGCGCTCGACCAGGCCCGTCATACGGGCGACGGCGCCGGGAGGATCGTCGTCGAGGCCGAAGGTGAGGGCCAGATAGAACATCAGCTCCGAATCCGTGGATCCCTCGATCGACAGGAAGAGGGCCGGGTCGACGGCGAGGACGAGATCGCGGCGGAGTTCGTGGAACCGGTCGATCGAGCCGTTGTGCATCCACATCCAGCGGTCGTGGCGGAAGGGATGACAGTTCGTCTGCTGCACGGCCGTCCCGGTGGAGGCACGGACGTGGGCGAAGAACAGCGACGAGCGGACGTGACCGGCGATCTCCCGCAGGTTGCGGTTGCTCCAGGCCGGTCCGATGTCGTGGAACACGGCCGGTGTCGGGACGTGCTCCTCGTACCAGCCGATGCCGAAGCCGTCCCCGTTGGTCGTCTCCACGCCCATGCGCGCGTGCAGGCTCTGGTCGATCAGCGAGTGTCGCGGCCGGTACAGGACCTCCTCGAGCACGATGGAGGTCCCTGAGTAGGCGAGCCATCTGCACATGGTTCACGCACCTGTTCGGGATTGCCCGCGAGGGGGCGGCCCCCCTTCCACGTCCGCCCCCTCGGAGCCGGCTCGGCCCGTCTGTCGGCTCAGGCTCCCTCCCGGCCCCGGGACCCCGCCTCCGCCATGGCCTCCGCCTCCGTCTCGGCCAGGGCGATCGCCACGCCGAAGGCCTGGGCGATGTGACCGGCGGCCGACATCACGCGGGCCGTGCCGACGACGGGGGCGATCGCGACGAGGACGTCCTGCAACTGCTCCACCGTCAGTTCGGCCTTGATCGCGGGGGTGACGTGGGCGAGATAGGAGATCGCCGGTGCGTCCATGGCCACGAGGGCGGCGATGCGGGTGAGGATGAGCGTGTGCTCGTCCATGCCGCATCGGTCGATCGAGTCCATGGTCATGGCGGCGAGCGTGTCGAGAACGGGAGCGTCGGATGTGGTGGCCATGTCCGGACCGCCTTCCGGTGTGTGCCTGCTGCTGTGCGCTCACCGTAGGACGCCGGCGGGTGTGATGTGCTCACCCGCCGGGGGTGAGGCGGGCCGGCACCCGGCCCGGCGAAGACGGCGTCACCCGGGGACGACGCCCGGCGGCCGTGGCCCACCGGGTTCACCCGACCCACTGGCTCACCCGGCCCACGACCGGTGACCTCACCTGCGGCGGGTGAGAACCGGGAGCCGGAATCACTGGTACGGCAGGAGCCGCTCGGCCAGCGCGCTGAGCTGCCGGGCCGTGCGGCACTCGTGCATCTCGACCAGCTCGGCGTAGGCGGGCGCGGCCGAGTCGCCGGTGCCCCACCGGTCGCGCGACTCGGGGTTCAGCCAGTACACGCGGCGGGCCCGGCGGGCGACGTCCCGTACGGCGGGCAGGTTGGGGTCGCTCATGTTCGTCCGGGCGTCCCCGAGGACGAACACCGTCGTGCGCGGCCCGACCGCCTCGCCGTACCGCTCGGCGAACTCGCCCAGCGCCACGCCGTAGTCGCTGCTGCCGTGCCAGCCGGTGAGCGCGGCTTCGGCGCGGATGCGGGCGCCGAGCCCGTCGGGGTCGGCGCGGCCGTGGCCGAGCAGACCGGTCACCTCGTCGAGCCGGTTGACGAAGGCGAACACACGGACCTTGCTGAACTGGTCGTGCAGGGCCTGCACCAGCAGCATCGTGAAGTCGGAGAAGCCGGACACCGAGCCGGACACATCGCACAGCAGCACCAGTTCGGGGCGGACCGGGCGGCGCCGGCGCAGCACCGGCCGCATCGGCACGCCGCCCGTGGACAGCGAGGAGCGCAGGGTGCGGCGCAGGTCGATCGTGCCGCGCGCGGCTCGCCGGCGCCGCGCGGCGAGCCGGGTGGCCAGCTTGCGGGCGAGCGGCTGGACCGCCCTGCGCAGCTCGGCCAGCTGGTCGCGGTGGGCGAACAGGAAGTCCACCCGGTCGGCGGTCGGCCGGACGCCGCGCCGCGCGATCTCGTCCCGGCCCCGCCGCTCGGCGACCCGGCGCCGTGCCTCGGCCCCGACCATCCGCCGGAACTCCTCGATCCGGTGGCGGATCTCGTCGTCCAGCAACCGGTCCGCGAACCCCGCGCCGCTCCCGTTCCGGCCCCGGACGTCGGCCCGTACGCGGGCCAGCAGGGTCTGCGGGCGCAGCCGATCGAGCGTCTGGTACGCCGACCAGCCGTCCGACTCCGGCGAACTCCCGTACCCGCCCAGGCCGTCGACCGCCTCCGCCGCCAGCCGGGCCATCAGCGCCCGGTCGTCGGCGGCCAGCGCCTCGGCGAGCCGGTCGCGCAGGGTCTCGCGGTCCGCGGGGTCGCCGTCCGGGCCGCCGACCCCGCGCGGGAAGTACAGGTCGAAGAGCGGGTCGAACACGGTCCGGCCGGCCGGGCCGTGCAGCAGGGTCGCGGCCAGGCCCTCGCGCAGCAGGTCCCGGTCCGCGAGCCCCAGCGCCTCCACCGCGCGCGCCGCGTCGACGGTCTCCCCGGTGCCGATCCGTACCCCGTGGGTGCGCAGCGCCCCTACGAGGCCGGTGATCCGCTCGGCGACATCGGTCACAGCGCGTCCAGGTCGAGCTTCGCGGCCGCCTTCGCGATGTCGTCCTGATGCTTGAGGATCACCCCGAGACTGTCCCGTACGACCGTCTCGTCCAGGGTGTCGGCGCCCAGGGCCAGCAGGGTGCGCGCCCAGTCGACGGTCTCGGCGACGGACGGCGCCTTGCGCAGGTCCATCGCGCGCAGCGCCCCGACCACCCGGACCACCGACGCGGTCAGCGCCTCGCCGAGGCCCGGCACCTGCAGCCGTACGATCCGCCGCTCCAGTTCCTCCTCCGGGAAACCGATGTGCAGGAACAGGCAGCGGCGGCGCAGCGCCTCGGACAGTTCCCGGCCGGCGTTGGAGGTGAGGACGACGAACGGACGGCGGGTCGCGGTGACCGTGCCCAGCTCCGGGACCGTGATCTGGAAGTCGCTGAGCACCTCCAGCAGCAGCCCCTCCATCTCGACGTCGGCCTTGTCGGTCTCGTCGATCAGCAGGACCGTCGGTTCGTCCCCGCGGATGGCGGTGAGCAGCGGGCGGGGGAGGAGGAACTCCTCGCTGAAGATGTCGGTGCGGGTCTCGTCCCAGCTCTCGTCGCGGCCCGCGCTGATCCGCAGCAGCTGCTTGGCGTGGTTCCACTCGTACAGCGCCCGGGACTCGTCCACGCCCTCGTAGCACTGGAGCCGGACCAGCCGGGCCCCGGCGACCTGGGCGACCGCCTTGGCCAGCTCGGTCTTGCCGACCCCGGCGGGGCCCTCCACCAGCAGCGGCTTGCCCAGCCGGGCGGCGAGGAAGACGGTCGTGGCGACGGCGGGCGAGGCGAGATAGCCGGTCTCGGCGAGGCGGGCGGAGACGTCGTCGACGGACGTGAACAACGGGGCCTCCGGCGGGGTCGGGGAGCGGGTCCATGCTGCCACCGACTATCTAAGCGCTTGTTCAGCGCCGCTGTCACGTGGATTCGGTGGAGGCGGCGCGGGCGCCGAGGGATATACACCGATCGGTTTCCTTTCGTCCGTGGCGCGGTAACCTCGCCCCATGGCCTCCACAGACAAGGCGTCCCCGCGCGACCGGCTGCTCGACGCCGCGGCCCGGCTCTCCTACCGCGACGGCGTGTCCATCGGCGTCGAGGCGCTGTGCCGGGAGGCGGGTGTCTCCAAGCGGTCGATGTACCAGCTCTTCGACAGCAAGGACGAGATGCTGGCCGCGAGCCTGCAGCGGCGGATCCCGGGGTACCAGGCCCGGTTCACCCACCCCGACCGGGAGGCCGCGACCCCCCGCGAGCGCATCCTGTACGTCTTCGAACAGCTGGAGAAGGGCTCCGCGGACCCCGGCTACCACGGCTGCCCCTATCTGGCGGTGCTGGTCGAGCTGAAGGACCCCGGGCACCCGGCGAGCGCGGTCGCCCGCGGCGTCAAGGACGACCTGACGAAGTCCTTCCGGGCGGAGGCGGAGCGGGGCGGCGCCCGGGACCCCGAGCTGCTCGCCCGCCAGCTCGTACTCGTCTTCGACGGCGCCAGCGCCCGCGCCGGCGCCGCGGTGGAGCGCCTGGACGACGGGCTCGCCACGGCGACCGTGACCGCCCTGCTGGACGCGGCCGGGGTGAAGTGACACCCCCCGGATCCGCACCGACCCCCGTACGGGTCACCACAACGCGCCGACCGGCTCGCCCGCCCGGTGCAATGGAGCCGTGACCGCGCCCCCGGACGACTGCCTCGCGCGCAACGAGTGGATCTGCGGCGCCTATCTGAGCACCCGCCGCCAGATCCTGCTCGACTCGGTCCTCCAGCACCTCCAGCTGACCTCGCTGTCGGTCCTCATCGGCCTGGTCGTCGCCGTTCCGCTCGCGGTGCTCGCCCGGCGCCGGGGCTGGGCGGCCGGCCCGGTCCTCGCCGTCACGACGATCCTCTACACCGTCCCGTCCCTCGCGATGTTCTCCCTGCTCCTGCCCCTCTACGGCCTCTCGGCCGGCCTCGTCGTCGCCGGTCTCGTGCTGTACTCGCTGACCCTGCTCGTCCGGAACATCCTCGCGGGCCTGCGTGCCGTCCCGGAGGAGACCCGGCAGGCCGCACGCGGCCTCGGCTACGGCCCCGTCCGCCTCCTGCTCGCCGTCGAACTGCCCCTCGCCCTGCCCGCCGCGATGGCCGGACTGCGCATCGCGACCGTCTCGGCCGTATCCCTCGTCACGGTCGGCGCGATCGTCGGCTTCGGCGGCCTCGGGAACCTCATCTACGCGGGCATGAACACCTACTTCAAGGCCCAGGTGCTCACCGCGTCCGTGCTGTGCGTGCTGATCGCCGTCGCCGCCGACCTGCTCCTGCTGGGCCTGCAGTGGCTGATCACGCCGTGGGCGAGGGCGACCCGCGCATGAGCACCCTCACCGCGACCTGGGACTGGCTCACCGACCCCGCGCACTGGTCCGGCGAGGACGGCGTGCGGCACCGGCTGCTCCAGCACCTGGTGCTCACCGTCGTCTGTCTGCTCATCAGCTGCCTGATCGCCCTGCCCGTCGCCCTGGTCCTCGGCCATCTCGGCAAGGGCGGCGCGCTCGCCGTCAACATCTCCAACGTCGGCCGGGCCGTCCCCACCTTCGCCGTCCTGGTCCTGCTGCTCCTGACCCCGGTCGGCAGGTGGGGAGAGGGGCCCACGGTGGTCGCCCTGGTGCTGTTCGCCGTACCACCGCTGCTCACCAACGCCTACGTCGGCATGCGCGAGGTCGACCGGAGCGTCGTCCAGGCGGCACGGGGCATGGGGATGACCGGCCGGCAGATGCTGTTCCGCGTGGAACTGCCCCTCGCGTTCCCCATGGTCATGAACGGAGTGAGGATCGCCGCCGTCCAGCTCGTCGCGACCGCCACCATCGCCGCGCTCGCGGGCGGCGGCGGCCTCGGCCGGATCATCACGGCCGGCTTCAACCTCGCCAGCACACCCCAGGTGGTCGCCGGGGCGCTGCTCGTCGCGGTGCTCGCACTCCTCGTCGAGGGCGCCTTCGAGATCGCCGAACGGCTGGCACCGGTGTGGGCCAGGGGCGGCCGGTGAACGGCCGCACCGTCCCGGCGGCCGCCCTGCTGCTCACCGTCACCGCCTGCTCCACCGGCCCCTCCCTCGAGAACCGCGGCCAGGTCACCGCACCGCCCGGCGACAGCCGCCACCTGACCATCGGCTCGGCGGGCTTCACCGAGAGCGATCTGCTCGCCCAGATGTACGCCCAGCTCCTCGACCGGGCCGGCTACCGGACCTCGCTGCTCACGGTCGCCAACCGGGAGCTGTACGAACCGGCCCTGGAATCCGGTCAGATCGACGTCGTGCCCGAGTACGCGGCCACCTTCGCCGACTGGCTGAACGCCAAGACCCACGGAGCCGACGCGCCCCCGGTCGGCTCGCCCGACCTCGACGCCACGATGAAGGCCCTGCGGGCTCTCGCCACGCCCCGCGGCCTCACCGTCCTCCCGCCCGGCCGGGCGGTCGACCAGAACGCCTTCGCGGTGAGCGCGGCCTATGCCCGCCGGCACCATCTCAAGACCCTCAGCGACCTCGGCGCCGCCAGACTGCCGGTACGGCTCGCGGCGGGCGACGAGTGCGTGCAACGGCCGTACTGCGCACCGGGGCTGAAGAAGGTGTACGGCATCGACGTCACCGGGGTCGATCCCAAGGGCGTCGGCACCACGCAGGCCAAGCGGGCCGTGCAGGACGGCCGGGACCAGATGGTGCTGACCACCACCACGGACGCCACGCTCGGCGAGTTCGGCCTGGTCCTGCTCGCCGACGACAAGCATCTGCAGAACGCCGACTACGTCGTCCCGGTCGTCAACCGCTCCCGTGCGGGCAGCACCGGCGTGGGGAAGGCGCTGGGCAAGCTCAACACCGTCCTCACGACGAGGGATCTGGCGGAGATGAACCAGCAGGTCGACAGCTGGCGCCGGCTGCCCGCCGACGTGGCGCGCGCCTACCTGCGGCGCGAGGGCCTGCTGGGGTGAGCCGCGTCAGGCGTCCGCCACCGAGTCGAACGGCACCTGCCCCCGGGCCACACCCCGCGCGTCCGCGTCCACCGAGCGGCGCAGCGCCTCGTGCAGCTTCGCCGGGGTCAGAACGCCGAGGAAACGCGCTCCGTCCAGCACCGCGACCCACCCGGCGTCGTACTGGAGCATCACCCCGAAGGCCTGCTTCAGCGGCGCGCCCACCGGAACCCAGGCGGTCATCGGGTGGGCGAGGTCCCCGACCGTGCCGCCCGGTGCCAGCTCGTCGATGCCGGCCCAGCCGTGCAGGTCGCCGTGCGCGTCGAGGACGACCGCCCACCGGGCGCCCTCGGCCCGCAGGCGCTCCCGCGCCCGGGCGGCGGGCTCGTCCGGACGGGCCACCGGCGGCTGCTCCAGGTCGTCCGGCTCGATCGCGGTGACCGACAGCCGCTTCAGCCCCCGGTCGGCGCCCACGAACCCGGCGACGTACGAGGTCGCCGGCGCCCCGAGCACCGCACCGGGCGTGTCGAACTGCTCGATGCGGCCCTGCCCGTAGACGGCGATGCGGTCGCCGAGCCGGACGGCCTCCTCGATGTCGTGCGTGACCAGCAGTACCGTCTTGTGCACGGCGTCCTGCATCCGCAGGAACTCGTCCTGCAACTGCTCGCGCACCACCGGGTCGACCGCCCCGAACGGCTCGTCCATGAGCAGCACCGGCGGATCCGCCGCGAGCGCCCGCGCGACCCCGACCCGCTGCCGCTGCCCGCCGGACAACTGCTCGGGATAGCGCCGCCCGTACGTCTTCGGGTCCAGGCCCACCAGATCGAGCAGCTCGGCCGCGCGGGCCCGCGCCTTCGCCCGCTTCCAGCCGAGCAGCGCGGGCACGGTGGCGGTGTTGTCCAGGACGGTGCGGTGCGGGAAGAGGCCGACCTGCTGGATGACGTAGCCGATGCGGCGGCGCAGCCGCACCGGGTCGACGGCCGCGATGTCCTCGCCGCCGACGAGGATCCGGCCGGAGGTCGGCTCGATCAGCCGGTTCACCATCATCATGGTCGTCGTCTTGCCGCAGCCGGAGGGCCCCACGAGCGTGACGAGTTCACCCTCGGACACCTCGAAGGACAGGTCGTCCACGGCCGTCGTACCGTCCGGATACCGCTTGGTGACCTGCTCGAACCGGATCATTCCCTCACGCTACGGCCGGCCGGCCGGGCCGTCATCCGGCCGTGGACCGACCGGCGGACTCCGTCGGGCGGCCCTGCCGGTCACCGCTCCACCGTCAGCACGATCTTGCCGTACTGCCCGCCCGCCTCCATGTACCGGTGGGCTTCCACGACCTCCTCCAGCGGGAAGAGACGGTCGACCACCGGCCGCAGGGCGCCGGTGCGCAGGCCCGTCTCGACGAAGGCGACGGCGCGCCGCATCCGCTCGGGGATCGCGATCACCTCGCGGGTCACCGTGTACGTGCGCATGTTCAGCGCGGGCATGCCCAGTTCGAACCCCGGGAACGGGGTGACCTGCCCGCTCTGCGCCCCCCACAGCAGCAGCGTCCCGTCGGCGGCCACGGCCCGGGCCAGATCCAGCACACCCGGTCCGGCGACGGCGTCGAGGACGAGCGGGGCTCCCCGGCCGCCGGTCAGCTCCAGCACCCGCCCGGCCACGTCCTCCTCGTCCGAGACGATCACCTCGGCGGCGCCGTCGTCCAGCAGCCGCTGCCGCTTGGCCCGGGTCCGGGTGACGGCGAGGGGCGTGGCTCCGAGCCGGTTCGCCGTCCGGATCGCGGCCAGACCGAGGCTGCTGGAGGCGGCGTTCACCACGACCACATCGCCGGCCCGGACCCCGCAGACCTCCACCAGCGCGCCGTAGGCCGTCAGACAGGGCATCCACACCGACGCACCGCTGACCGCGTCCACCTCGGGCGAGCGGGGCAGGAGCGCGGAGGAGGGGACGAGGGCGCGCTCGGCGTACACGCCGTAGTCGTTGTGCGAGAAGCCCGGGACGACGCTGACCGGCTGCCCGGGCTCCACCTCGATCACCCCGGGGCCGACCGCCTCGACCACGCCAGCGGCCTCGTTGCCGAGCCGGGCCGGGAACCGCTCGACCGGTTCGATGTACCGGCCGCTGCGGAACAGCGCCTCGGCCCGGTTGACCCCGATCGCCTCGATCCGCAGCAGCACCTCACCCGGTCCCGGTTCGCCCGGCTCCACCTCCTCCAGCCGCAGCACCTCGGGGCCGCCGATCTCGTGGAACCGCACCGTCTTCGCCATGTCAACTCCCCCTCGAACACCGGTGATCGCGCACCACTGTGCGACAGAGTTCGATGGCTGTCAAACTTTGATGGCCGTCGTACCATGGGGGCATGGAACGCACCCCGCCGCACCCGGACGTCTCGGAATTCGACCTCCAGCAGATCCTGGAGGCCCTCGTCGACCCCGTGCGCCGGAGCATCGTCGGTCAGCTGGACACGAGCGCCGAGGACATCGCCTGCGGCGGATTCGACATGGCGGTCAGCAAGTCGACGGCCACGCACCACTTCAAGGTGCTGCGCGAGGCCGGCCTCATCCGGCAGTACTACGTCGGCACCTCGCGGATGAACGCCCTGCGCCGCGCCGAGATGGACCAGGCCTTCCCCGGCCTGCTCGACGCGGTGACACAGCGGCGTACGGCCTCTTCCGTCAGCTGAGCAGGATCACTTCCAGCGTCCGCGGCCCGTGCACGCCCTCCACCCGGTCCAGCTCGATGTCACTGGTGGCCGACGGGCCGGAGACCCATGTCAACGGCCGGACGGGGTCGAGGCGCTGGAGGGCCTGCGGAACGGAGGAGACGACCTGGTCCGGGACCCGGACGACACAGATGTGGTGATCAGGGACGAGGCTGATCCGGCGACGGCCCTGGTCGGGGCCGCCGTCCAGCACGATCGTGCCGGTCTCCGCGACCGCGACCGCGCAGCCCGTGACCACGCTGTCCACCCGGTCCAGCTCGTGCGCGGTGCTCTCGGCCCGGTCGGCGACCAGGGTGAGGTCCGCCTCGGCGAGCCAGCCCGCCTCCAGCCCCGGCGGCACCAGTACCGAGCCCGCGTCGCGATCGGCCAGCAACCGGCCGATCAAGGACGGGAGTTCCGCCTGGACGCAGCGGTGCACGATCGCCCGGTAGTCCGCCAGGTTCTCCGCCAGCAACTCCACCGTCCGCCCGGTCGTCCGCTCCCCGTGCTCCCGCAGGTACTCCCGGGGCACCGCTTCCTCGTACGGCCTGTCGTCCGGCGTCACGTCGGCGAGCGCCCGCCGGACCCGGCCCAGAACGCGTTCCCTGCCACTCATTCGGCGCTCTCCTTCCCCCCGCGCGTGCGCTGCCACCAGTCCCGGAACGGTTCGGCCGGTACGGCCGGCAGGTCCCGGGTGCCGCTCCACGCCCTGCCCGGTCCCGGCAGCGTACGGGGGTGCAGCCGGCGGGTACGGGAGGCGAACCGCTGCCCGGCGCGCAGGACGCCGGGGTGGGCGAAGGCCCAGCGGGCGGCCCGCATCGCCGCCCGCTCGGCCGCATGCCCCTTGGCGGGCTTGAGGACGACCCGGTTGCCCTGCCGGACCGCCGGTCCGCCCGCCACGACCCGCTCCCGCAGGTGCACCAGCACCTCGGGGATGTCGATGGCGACGGGACACACCTCGTAGCAGGCCCCGCACAGGGACGAGGCATAGGGCAGGGAGGCGTCGATCTCACTGCCCGTACCGCGGAGCTGGGGACTGAGGATGGCGCCGATCGGGCCGGGATAGACCGAGCCGTAGGCGTGCCCGCCCGCCCGCTCGTAGACGGGGCAGACGTTCAGGCAGGCCGAGCAGCGGATGCAGCGCAGGGCCTGGCGGCCGACCTGGTCGGCGAGGGCGTCGGTGCGGCCGTTGTCGAGCAGCACGAGGTGGAAGACGCGCGGCCCGTCCTCGTCCGTGGTGCCGGTCCACATGCTCGTGTACGGGTTCATGCGCTCGGCGGTGGAGGAGCGGGGCAGGGTCTGGAGAAAGACCTCCAGGTCCCGCCAGGTCGGCACCACCTTCTCGATGCCGACGACCGAGATCAGCGTCTCCGGCAGGGTCAGGCACATCCGGCCGTTTCCCTCGGACTCCACGACGACCAGGGTGCCGGTCTCGGCGACCATGAAATTCGCCCCGGAGACGCCGACCTTCGCCCGCAGGAACTTCTCCCGCAGGTGCAGCCGCGCGGCCTCGGCGAGTTCGGCGGGCGAATCGGTCAGGCCCTCCGGCGCGGGACGGCCCCACTCGCCCATCTCGCTCGCGAAGATGTCCCGGATCTCACCCCGGTTGCGGTGGATCGCCGGGACGAGGATGTGCGAGGGGCGGTCCTTGCCCAACTGGACGATCAGCTCGGCGAGATCGGTCTCGTAGGCACGGACGCCCCCGGCCTCGAGGGCCTCGTTGAGGCCGATCTCCTGCGTGGCCATCGACTTGACCTTGACGACCTCCGACTCGCCGGTCTCCTCGACCAGCCGCGCCACGATCCGGTTGGCCTCCTCCGCGTCGGCGGCCCAGTGGACCGTACCGCCCGCCGCGGTGACCGACTCCTCCAATCGCACGAGGTACCGGTCGAGATGGCGCAGCGTGTGGTCCTTGATCCGCCGGCCCGCCTCCCGCAGTTCCGCCCAGTCGGACAACTCGGCCACCGCCTTGGCCCGTTTGGCGCGGATGGTGTGCGTGGCGTGCCGCAGGTTCCCGCGCAGGGTGGGATTGCGCACGGCGTCGTGCGCGGCCACCGGGAAGGCCGGCATGCCGACGAACGTTCCGCTCATACCGCCGGTTCCTCCTCCGTGCTCGCCAGGATCTCCGCGATGTGGACGGGCCGCATCCGCGTCCGCAGCCGGCTCATCGTGCCACCGATGTGCATCAGACAGGAGTTGTCGGCCGCGCACAGCACCTCCGCGCCCGTCGACTCGGCATTGCGTACCTTGTCCGCGCCCATCGCCGCCGACACCTCGGCGTTCTTCAGCGCGAACGTGCCGCCGAACCCGCAGCACTCCTCGGCTCCCGGCAGCTCGACCAGCTCCAGCCCCTCGACGGCTTCCAGCAGCCGCCGGGGCCGGTCACCGAGCCCGAGGCCGCGCAGGCCGTGGCAGGTGGGGTGGTAGGTGACCGTGTGCGGGTAGTACGCGCCCACGTCCGTCACCCCCAGCACGTCCACCAGGAACTCCGTCAGCTCGTACGTCTTGGGCACCACCGGCGCGAGGGCGGCGGCGAGCGAGTCCCCGCGGCCCTCGGCGCGCGCCCGCTCGCCCATCCGCGGATACAGCTCCCGCACCATCGCCCCGCACGACCCGGACGGTGTCACGATCGCCTCGTACTCGCCGAAGACATCGGAGAAGTGCCGGGCCAGGGGCTCCGCCTCATGCCGGTAGCCGGTGTTGTAGTGCGCCTGCCCGCAGCACGTCTGCCCTGACGGGAAGTCGACCTCGACGCCCAGTCCGGTCAGCAGTTTCACCACGGCGCGACCGGTGTCCGGATAGAGCGTGTCGTTGACACAGGTCAGGAACAAGGCGACACGCATCGCGGCTCCTCGAGGTCGGTCATCGGACGAGTGCAGGGTAGTGGGCGGGTACCGCCGAGGGGAGAGCGCGGCTCACCGGACGGCGAGCCGCGCCTCGGCCTCCCGCCAGCGGGCGGCGTCACCGCGCGGCGCGTACCGGGTCAGCGGCTGGGTACGGGTGAGCAGCCGGCGCATCGCCGCGAGGTCGCCGACCAGGCCGTGCGCGCGGGCCTGGACGAGGACGTTGCCCAGCGCGGCCGCCTCCGTCGCCCCCGCCACCACCGGCAGCCCGCAGGCGTCGGCCGTCAGCTGGCAGAGCAGCGCGTTGCGGGTGCCCCCGCCCACGATGTACACCACGTCCACCGGATGGCCGGCCAGCCGCTGCGCGTCCTGGACGGCCCGCCGGTGCGCGAGCGCCAGCGAGTCGAGGATGCACCGGGTGACCTCGGCCCGGCTCGCCGGCACCGGCTGCCCCGAGACCCGGCACGCCTGCGCGATCCGCTCCGGCATCCGGCCCGGCGCCAGGAACGCCTCGTCCCCGGCGTCCACCACCGAGCGCAGCGCCGGCACCGTGGCGGCTTCGCGCAGCAGCAGCCCCAGATCAGGCTCCCCCCAGGCCCGTACACACTCCTGGAGCAGCCACAGGCCCATGATGTTGCGCAGATAGCGGACGGTGCCGTCGAGCCCCAGCTCGTTGGTGAAGTTCGCGGCCCGGCTCTCCTCGGTCAGCACCGGCGCGGTCAGCTCCAGCCCCGCCAGCGACCAGGTGCCGGTGCAGATGTAGGCGAAGCGCTCACCGGCCGCCGGGACGGCGGCCACCGCCGAGGCGGTGTCGTGCGAGCCGACGGCCGTCACCGGCACGGGACCGGTCAGGCCCGTCTCCTCCAGCACCGCCTCGCGCAGCGCCCCCGCCGGATCACCCGGCAGCCGCAGCGGCGCGAACAGGCCGAGGTCGATGCCCAGCCGCTCGGCGACCTCGTACGACCAGGACCGCGACCGGGGGTCGATCAGCTGGGTGGTGGAGGCATTGGTCAGCTCGGTGCCCTGCTCACCGGTCAGCCAGTACGTCAGCAGGTCCGGGATGAGCAACAGCCGTGCGGCGTGGCCGAACCGGGCCGTCGAGCGGGCGGCCGCGAGCTGGTAGAGGGTGTTGAACGGGGCGTACTGCAATCCGGTGGCCGCGTACAGCTCCGCGGCCGGCACGGTCGCCCACACCTTCTCGGCGACGCCCTCGGTGCGGGCGTCGCGGTAGTGCACCGGGTTGCCGAGCAGGGCGCCGTCGGCGTCGAGCAGACCGTGGTCGACGGCCCAGCCGTCGATGCCGACGGAGTCGAGCCGGCCACCGCAGCGGGCACCCGCCGCCCGCAACCCGTCCAGCACACCGCCGTAGAGGCCGAGGATGTCCCAGCGCAGTCCCTCCGGGACACGCACCGGCCGGTTCGGGAACCGGTGCGCCTCGGCCAGCTCCAGCGAGTCCGGACCGACCCGGCCGACCATCACCCGGCCGCTGGACGCCCCCAGGTCGACCGCGGCGTACGACTTCACGCCCGCGCTCATCGCAGGAAAGCGGCCGCCACACCCGCGTCGACCGGGACGTGCAGCCCGGTGGTGTGGGTGAGATCCCCGCCCGTGAGCGCGAACACCGCGTTCGCCACGTGCTCCGGCAGCACCTCCCGCTTCAGGATCGTCCGCTGCGCGTAGAACTCGCCCAGCTTCTCCTCCGGCACCCCGTACACGGCGGCCCGCTGCGCACCCCAGCCGCCCGCGAAGATCCCGGATCCCCGGACCACACCGTCCGGGTTGACACCGTTGACCCGGATGCCGTGCTCACCCAGCTCGGCGGCCAGCAGCCGTACCTGATGGGCCTGGTCGGCCTTGGTGGCGGAGTAGGCGATGTTGTTCGGCCCGGCGAAGACGGCGTTCTTGGAGGCGATGTAGACGATGTCGCCGCCCAGCCCCTGCGGGATCATCACCCGCGCCGCCTCCCGGGACACCAGGAACGACCCGCGGGCCATGATGTCGTGCTGGAGGTCCCAGTCCTCGGCGGTGGTCTCCAGCAGTGGCCTGGAGACGGAGATGCCGGCGTTGTTCACGACCAGATCCACCCCGCCGAAGGCCAGCACCGCCGCCCGGAACGCCTCGGCGATCCGCTCCTCGGACGTGACGTCCACGGTGACGGCGACGGCCCGGTCCGGACCGCCCAGCTCCGCCGCCACGGCGGCGGCGTTCTCGCCGTCGAGATCGGCGACGACGACACACGCTCCCTCGGCGACGAGCCGGTGCGCGATGGCCCTGCCGATGCCGCTGCCGGCCCCGGTCACGAGCGCGACGCGTGTGGCCAGCGGCTTGGGCGCGGGCATCCGGCGGAGCTTGGCCTCCTCCAGCGCCCAGTACTCGATGCGGAACTTCTCCGCCTCCTCGATCGGCGCGTACGCCGAGACCGCCTCGGCGCCGCGCATCACATTGACGGCGTTGACATAGAACTCGCCGGCCACCCGGGCGGTCTGCTTGTCCTTGCCGAAGGAGAACATGCCCACGCCGGGGATGAGCACGATGGCCGGGTCGGCGCCGCGCATGGCGGGGGAGTCGGGCAGGGCGTGCCGCCGGTAGTAGGCGGCGTACTCCTCGCGGTAGGCGCCGTGCAGCTCCCGCAGCCGCGCGACGGCGTCCTCCACGGGCGCGGTCGCGGGCAGATCCAGCACGAGCGGACGCACCTTGGTCCGCAGGAAGTGGTCGGGGCAGGACGTGCCGAGCGCGGCGAGCCGGGGGTGCTCGGCGCGGGCCAGGAAGTCGAGGACGACACCGGAGTCGTCGAAGTGCCCGACCTGCGCCCTGTCCCGCGAGGCGAGCGCGCGCACGTGCGGGGCCAGGGCCGCGGCCCGCTGCCTCCGCTCGGCCTCGGGGAGGGCCTCGTACCCCTCGACGACGGGACCGAACGGCTCGGCCTTCCCCTTCTCGGCCAGGAAGGCCTCGGCGGTGCGGATGATGTGCAGCGAGTTGCGCTCGCACTCCTCGGAGGTGTCGCCCCAGGCGGTGATGCCGTGCCCGCCGAGGACGCAGCCGACGGCCCGCGGGTTGGCCTTCTTGACGGCGGCGATGTCCAGCCCCAGCTGGAAGCCCGGCCGCCGCCAGGGCACCCACACCACACGGTCCCCGAAGCACTCGGCGGTCAGCTTCTCCCCGTCGGCGGCGCAGGCGAGCGCGATACCCGAGTCGGGATGGAGGTGATCCACGTGCGGGGCGTCCACCAGCCCGTGCATCGCGGTGTCGATGGAGGGGGCGGCCCCGCCCCTGCCGTGCAGGCAGTAGTCGAACGCGGCGACCATCTCGTCCTCGCGCTCCACACCGGGGTAGACCTCCGCCAGGGCCCGCAGCCGGTCCAGCCGCAGCACCGCCAGCCCGGCCTCGCTCAGCGTGCCGAGATCACCTCCGGACCCCTTGACCCACATCAGCTCCACCTCCCCACCGGTGACGGGATCGGTGTCCACGCCCTTGGCGGACGCGTTCCCGCCCGCGTAGTTGGTGTTGCGGGGGTCGGCGCCGAGCCGATGGGAGCGGGCGATCAGAGCGGCGGCTTCGGGACGGGTGGACATGGGGATTCCTCGGCTTCTCGGGAGACGTGGGATTCGACGGGGGCGCGGGGAACTGCGCGACCGGCAGCCCGCGACGGAACAGAACGAGGTGGACGCTCACGCGCCCCAGCCGGCCTGCTGCCCCCCGACCCGCTCGGCGACCACCTTCTCGGCCCACCCCGACCGCCGGTACGCGGCGAGGGGATCGGGATCCAGCCCCGTCTCCTCCCGCACCTCACGAAGCAACGGCCGCACATCCGTGTTGTACGCGTCCATCAGCACGGCGTTGGCTTCCAGCACCTCTCCGGACGCCTGTGCGGCGGCCAACGCCTCCCGGTCGACCAGCAGCGCCTTCGCCGTGGCCTCCTGCACGTTCATCACCGAGCGGATGATCGCCGGAATCTTGGCCTCGATGTTGTGGCACTGGTCGAGCATGAACGCGACGTCGGACGTGAACCCGCCACCGCGTACGACCTCGTACATGATCCGGAACAGCTGGAAGGGGTCGGCGGCCCCCACCATGAGGTCGTCGTCGGCGTAGAACCGCGAGTTGAAGTCGAACCCCCCGAGCTTCCCCTCCCGCAGCAGCGTCGCCACGATGAACTCGATGTTGGTGCCCGGCGCATGGTGCCCCGTGTCGACCACGACCTGCGCCTGCGGCCCCAGCTTCAGGCAGTGCGCGTACGCGGTACCCCAGTCGGGCACGTCCGTCGTGTAGAAGGCCGGCTCGAAGAACTTGTACTCCAGCAGCATCCGCTGCCCGTCCCCGAGCCGTGCGTACACCTCGGCCAACCCCTCCGCCAGCCGGTCCTGCCGTGCCCGTACGTCATCCTGCCCGGGATAGTTCGTGCCGTCCGCGAACCACAGTTTCAGATCGGCGGAGCCCGTCGCGTCCATGATGTCCACGCACTCCAGCAGATGATCGAGCGCCTTGCGCCGGACCGCCGCCTCCGGGTGACAGATGCTGCCGAGCTTGTAGGCGTCGTCCTGGAAGGTGTTGGAGTTGACGGCGCCCAGCTTCAGCCCGTGCTCCTCGGCGTACCCGGCCAGCGCCGCGTAGTCCTCGACCCTGTCCCAGGGGATGTGCAGAGCGACGGTGGGGGCGACGCCCGTGAACTCGTGCACCTTGGCCGCGTCCTGCAGTTTCTCCCACGGGGAGCGCGGCACACCGGCCTGGGCGAACACCTTGAAACGGGTCCCCGAGTTCCCGTACGCCCACGACGGCGTCTCGACGGCCTGGGTCTTGAGCGCGGCCTTCACCGCGGCGAGGTCGGTCACTTCAGGGCTCCTGGGATGTCGGTCGCAACGACTGAGCGTGTGAAACGATTCAGAACGGCAAGCTAGGGGCCGCCCCGAGGGGTGTCAAGCGCTCCTGCCGACTCCGTTCTCCGTGACCCCGCTGTGACCTTCGACTATCGAAACTTTTTCGATACGGACCCATTGACGTGACATGGCGGTGATGCCTACGGTCCCGGCAATCCACTTGAAACCTTTCACGACGCCGTGGAGGCCCTCGGGCCGTTCCGCCGGTGTCGTCGAGGAGCCTGACATGACCCACCCGCCTGACACGGGACCGGTCCCGGTGCTGGCGCTCGCGGGCGTCTCCAAGTCCTTCGGTGCGGTACGCGCCCTCAGGGACGTCTCCCTGGAGCTGCTGCCCGGCGAGGTGCACGCCCTCGCCGGTGAGAACGGCGCGGGCAAGTCGACGCTGATCAAAACCCTCGCGGGGGTGCACCGGCCGGATGCCGGCGAGGTGCTGCTCGACGGGGAGCCGGTCGTCTTCCACGGCCCCGGCGACGCCCGTGACGCCGGAATCGCCGTGATCTACCAGGAGCCCACGCTCTTCCCGGACCTGTCGATCGCCGAGAACATCTTCATGGGCCGCCGGCCCAGACGGGCCCTCGGCCGGATCGACCACAAGGCCACCCGCGCGGCCACGGCCGCCCTGATGGCACGCCTCGGCGTCGATCTCGACCCCGACCGGCCCGCCCGCGGACTGTCCATCGCCGACCAGCAGATCGTCGAGATCGCCAAGGCGCTCTCCTTCGACGCCCGGGTGCTCGTCATGGACGAGCCGACCGCGGCTCTGACCGGCAGCGAGGTCGCCCGGCTCTTCGGGGTCGTCGGGACCCTGCGCGAGCAGGGCGCCGCCGTGCTGTTCATCTCGCACCGGCTGGAGGAGATCTTCCAGATCTGCCAGAAGGTCACCACGCTGCGGGACGGCGCCCGGATCGGCAGTGAACCCGTGTCCGGCATGACCGAGGACGACCTGGTGCGCCGGATGGTCGGCCGCGACCTGGACGAGCTGTACCCCAAACAGCAGGTACAGGCGGGCGAAGTAGCACTCACCGTACGGCGGTTGACCCGGGAGGGCGTCTTCACGGACGTGTCCTTCGAGGTGCGGCGCGGTGAGATCGTCGGTCTCGCGGGGCTGGTCGGCGCCGGCCGGACCGAGGTGGCCCGGGCCGTGTTCGGCGTGGACCGCTGGGACGCGGGCGAGGTCGAGGTCGACGGACGCCGGCTCGCCAACGGGGCGCCGTCCACCGCGATGGCCGCCGGACTGGCCCTCGTGCCCGAGGACCGGCGGGCTCAGGGCCTGGTGATGAACATGTCCATCGAGCGGAACATCGGCCTGACCGGGCTGCGTACGACCGTCCGGGCCGGGCTGATGGACCCCGGCGCCGAACGCCGCCGCTCCCTGGACTGGGCGGTGAAGCTCCAGGTGAAGTACGCCCGGATCGCCGACGCCGTCGCCACGCTGTCCGGTGGCAACCAGCAGAAGGTCGTGCTCGCCAAGTGGCTGGCCACCGGCCCGAAGGTGCTGATCGTGGACGAGCCGACACGCGGGATCGACGTCGGCACCAAGGCCGAGGTGCACCGGCTGCTGTCCCAGCTCGCCGCGGACGGTGTGGCGGTCCTGATGATCTCCTCCGACCTGCCCGAGATCCTCGGTATGGCCGACCGCGTACTCGTCATGCACGAGGGCCGGATCACCGCCGAGATCCCGCGCTCCGACGCCACCGAGGAGACCGTGATGGCCGCGGCCACCGGGAGGACCGCCGCATGACCGCCGCAGCGAGGGCTGCCCGCATGAGCGCCGCGGCGAAGGCCGCCCGTGGGTCGGCCGCCCGGGGGCCTGCCCGTATGACAGCCGTCGAGAGGGCTGCCCGTATGACCCCGACCGTCACCCGGAGGGCCGCCGCATGACGGTGACCACGCCGAACGAGACTCCCGTCGCCGAGGCACCCGGGTCCGGCGGCACCCGGCTCGTGGACCGTGTCCTCAAGATGCGGGAACTCGCCATCCTGGCCGTCTTCCTGGTGATGATCGCCGTCACCCAGGCGGGCAACAGCGAGTTCCTGACCGAGCAGGGCATCAAGGACCTGCTGCTCAACGCCACGATCCTGGTGCTGGTCGCCACCGGCCAGTCCCTGGTGGTGATCACGAGGAACGTCGACCTGTCGGTCGGCTCCACACTCGGCATCAGCGCCTTCGCCGCCGGGACCTGGCTGCACGGCGGCGGCGACACGGTCGTCGCGATCCTCCTCGCCGTCCTGCTGGGCATCGGCTGCGGCCTGCTCAACGGTCTGCTGGTCAGTCTCGGCCAGGTACCCGCGCTGGTCGTCACGCTCGGCACCCTCTACATCATCCGGGGCGTCGACTCCGTCTGGGTCGGCTCGCGGCAGATCACGGCGGCCGATCTCCCGGGCGGCTTCGTCGACTTCGGCTCCGGCGGGCTCGCCGCGATCCCCTGGCTCGCCCTGATCGCCCTCGCCGTGCTGGTCGCCACCGCGTACTACCTCAAGCACTACAGCGGCGGACGCGAGCTGTACGCCCTCGGCTCCAACCCCGAGGCGGCACGGCTCGCCGGCATCCCGGTCCGCAAGCGGATCCTGGCCGCCTACACCGTCTGCGGCGCCCTCGCCGGACTCGCCGGCGCGCTGTACCTGGCCCGGTTCGGCAACGTCGACTCCGGCACCGGCAACGGTTACGAACTCACCGTCGTCAGCGCGGTCGTGGTCGGCGGCATCGCCTTCACCGGCGGCTCCGGCAGCGTCTACGGCGCCGCCCTGGGCGCCCTGCTGCTGACCTCCGTCAACAGCGTGCTGCCCGCGCTCGGCGTCAGCTCCGTATGGGTGCTCGCCATCAACGGTGTCCTGCTGCTGCTCGCCATCGCCGTCGACCGGATCGTCGCGCTGCGGGTGGCCGCGGCCCTGAAGAAGAAGTCGGCCCCAAGGAGGACCGCCATGGCGAAGGAGAAGGCCGGTGCCTGAGTCGCTCACCCGCGCGATCCGCTGGGACACCGTCGTCGGCGCGGTCCTGATCGTCCTGCTGCTGCTGTCGTTCGGCTTCGTGGACGGCTTCGGCAACGCCCTCAACCTGTCGTTCCTCCTCGGCAACACGCTTCCCATCGCGCTGATCGCCCTGCCGATGACCCTGCTGGTCGTCTCCGGCGAGATCGACCTGTCGGTCGCCTCCACGGCCGGGCTGTCCGGCGCGGTGATGGGCAAGCTGTGGAACGAGGGCATGGCCATCGAGACGATCATCCCGCTGTGCCTGCTGCTGGGCGTCGTCTGCGGGCTGGTCAACGGGCTCCTGGTCACCCGGCTCGGGCTGCCGTCCCTCGCCGTCACGATCGGCACCCTCGCCGCCTACCGGGGCATCGCGCAGATCGTGCTCGGGTCGGACGCGGTGACCGATTTCCCCGGTCGGTACCTGGACTTCGCGGCCGGCCGCCTCGGCGACTCCTTCCTGCCGCAGGCCTTCCCGCCCTTCCTGGTCCTGCTCGTCGTCGCCGTGGTCGTCCTGCACGCGACCCCGTTCGGGCGGTCGCTGTTCGCGATCGGCGCGAGCGAGGAGGCGGCGCGGTTCGCCGGGCTCCGGGTGAAGCGGACCAAGCTGGTCCTCTTCGTCGCCACCGGGTTCATGGCGGCGCTCACCGGCGTGTTCTGGGCCCTGCACTACGCCAGCGCCCGGTACGACAACGCCACCGGCCTCGAACTCTCGGTCGTCGCCGCCGTGCTGCTGGGCGGGATCGACTTCGACGGGGGCAAGGGAACGCTGGGCGGCGCGATCGCCGGTGTGTTCCTGCTCGGCGCCCTGCAGAACGTGATGAGTCTGCTCGACGTCTCCGCGCAGTCGCAGATCGTCGTCACCGGTGTGCTGCTCGTCGTGTCCGTGCTCGGGCCGCGGGTCGCGCGCCAGGTCTCCGTGGCGAGGGCGCGCGGCGCGGCCGGTTAGGCCGCTCGTCTCGCTGCGGACCCGTCGTGGCCGGTCGCGCCCCCGCGGCAGAGCCGCATGTTCCACACACTCCCGCGCCCCTGACCGGGCGCCTCACACCCACCTCGTCACAAGGGGACCCAACGATGCTCACGTCATCCCTCCACCGCACCTGTGCCGCCCTCGCCGCCGGCACCTCCCTGGCCCTCGCCCTCACCGCCTGCGGCGGCACCACCAAGAACGACGTCAAGGACGACAGCGGGCCGGCCGCCTCCGCCGGCAAGGCGGACCCGAACGCCGCCACCAAGAAGGGGCTGACCGTCGGCTTCCTGCCCAAGCAGGTCAACAACCCCTACTTCACCAGCGCCGACAAGGGCGGCGAGAAGGCGCTCGCCGAACTCGGCTCGAAGTACAAGGAGGCGGGCCCGTCCAGCGCCACCGACACCTCCGGCCAGGTGAGCTACGTCAACACGCTCACCCAGCAGCAGGTGGACGCCATCGCCGTCTCCGCGCAGGACCCGGGCGCCCTGTGCACCGCGCTGAAGCAGGCCATGACCAACGGCATCAAGGTCGTCACCTACGACTCCGACACCGACCCCGGCTGCCGCAACGCCTTCGTCTCGCAGGCCGGCGCCGAGGACCTGGGCCGCACCGAGGTGCAGCTGCTCGCCGAACAGATCGGCTACAAGGGCGAGATCGCCGTCCTGTCGGCCGCCCAGACCGCGACCAACCAGAACACCTGGATCGGCTACATGAAGGAGGAGCTGAAGGACCCCAAGTACAAGGACGTCAAGCTCGTCAAGATCGCCTACGGCAACGACGACGCCCAGCAGTCCTTCCAGCAGACCCAGGGCCTGCTCCAGGAGCACCCGAACCTGAAGGGGATCATCTCCCCGACCACCGTCGGCATCAAGGCGGCCGCCCAGTACCTGTCGGGCTCGAAGTACAAGGGCAAGGTCAAGCTGACCGGGCTCGGCACCCCGAACGACATGCGCAAGTACATCAAGAACGGCACCGTGGACGCCTTCGAGCTGTGGGACCCGGCGAAGCTCGGCGACCTGGCCGCCCGGACCGCCGTCGCCCTGTCCTCCGGTCAGATCACCGGCAAGGAGGGGGAGACCTTCAAGGCCGGCGGGACGACGTACACCATCGGCAAGGACGGTGTGATCAGCCTGGGCAAGCCGACCGTGTTCGACGCCCAGAACATCGACCGGTTCGACTTCTGAGGAGGGCTCGGCCGTGATGCAGCGTGTGTGCTTCCTGCTGAAGGTCAGGGCGGACCGCCTCGACGAGTACCGCGAGCGGCATGCCGCCGTCTGGCCGGAGATGCTCGACGCCCTGAAGGCGACCGGCTGGCACAACTACTCACTCTTCCTGCGCGCGGACGGACTGCTCGTCGGCTATCTGGAGACCGAGGACTTCGCCGCCGCCCAGTCCGCGATGGAGGCCACCGACGTCAACGCCCGGTGGCAGGCGGAGATGGCGCCGTTCTTCGAGTCGCTGGACGGCGCCCGGCCCGACGAGGCCATGAAACCGCTCACCGAAGTGTTCCACCTCGCCTGACCACCCCGGAGCGATCATGAGACGACGCACCGTGCCGGCCGGCCCCCCGGCCGCCACCGTCACGGCCGCCGGTACCGCGCGGGCGTGCCGTCATCAGCCATGTGCCGGGCCGCTTCGGCCGGTGCACGACGGACTACGTCGGCGACCGCACGGCGCACGGCCGCGCCTTCCACCTCCGCAAGAACGCCTCGGGCGGCTGGCAGAAGACGCAGATCCCCGTCCCGCTGAACTCCGGCCAGCGCACCAAGCTGGTCCTGGACCGGTACGACAACGCCTACGCGGTGTTCCCCCACGGCAGGATCGCCGGCGCCTCGAAGTCCTCCGGGTACACGGACTGGGCGCTGCTGTACGACGGCGGCGGCCGGAACGCGTTCGGAGAGGTCGTGATCGACGAGACGCGGGTCGCCGCGGACAACGTGCTGTCGTTCATGTACCAGGAGAGGTCGAGCGGCACGACCCCCTCGGCGCTGCACGTCGCGGACTTCGCACTGCCCGCCTGACCGGTCTGTTCCGGGCGGCGGTGCCGGTAATGTGAAGGCCCGCCCGCCGTCCCTCGTCCCCCTGGAGGTCTGAAGCCCGATGGCCCAGTCGGTGGGTATCAAGGACGTCGCCCGCGCCGCCGGAGTGTCGGTGGGCACGGTGTCCAACGTCATCAACCGCCCGGACACCGTCGCGAGCGAGACCCGCGCGCGGGTGCTGTCCGCGATCGACCGGCTCGGCTACGTCCGCAGCGAGTCCGCACGTCAGCTGCGCGCCGGCCGCAGCCGGATCATGGGCCTGCTCGTCCTGGACATGGGCAACCCGTTCTTCGTGGACGTGGCGCGCGGCGCCGAGCGGGCGGCCCGCGACGCGGGGCTCGGCGTCATGGTCTGCAACAGCGCGCAGAACGCGGCCGAGGAGGCCGAGTACCTGTCCCTCTTCGCCGAGCAGCGGGTGCGGGGTGTGCTGCTCACCCCGGCCGACGCCACCGGCCACAACATCGAGACCTTCCGCCGCCACGGTATCCCGTTCGTGCTGGTCGACCGGGTCGCCGAGGGCGCCAGCGAGTGCTCCGTGTCCGTGGACGACGTGGCGGGCGGCGCCCTCGCGGTCCGTCATCTGGTGGACGCCGGGCACCGCTCCCTGGCCTACGTCAGCGGGCCGCCCGGACTCAACCAGGTCCGCGACCGCCGTACCGGCGCGCTGAACGCCCTCGCCGAGGCCGGGCTCCGCCCCGACACGCTGCGCGAGCTGCCCACCGAGCGCCTCGACGTGGCCGCGGGCCGGGACGCGGGCGCCCGGCTGCTCGGCCTCGCCGACCGCCCCACCGCCGTGTTCTGCGCCAACGACCTGCTCGCCCTCGGCGTCCTGCAGGCCATGTACGCGGCCGGCGTCACCGTCCCGGACGACCTCGCGATCGTCGGCTACGACGACATCGAGTTCGCCGCCGCGGCCGCCGTTCCGCTCACCTCCGTGCGGCAGCCCGCGGTCACCATGGGCGCCCTCGCCGCCGAACTGCTGCTGGAGGAGACCGAGCAGGACGACGGCGGGCGGCCGCACGAGCACCGCCGGGTGGTGCTCCAGCCGGAGCTGGTGGTGCGCCGCTCCAGCCTCGCCTCCCGCTGAGCCGTGTGCTGACCCGAAGTTCAGTGACAATCCATGATCCCGGGGGTCGGCCCGTGCACGGACATGTGCTGAACTGGGACGCGTCCATCCCATCCGTCCCGGGAGCCCCGTTGAGTCTCAGCTACCGCCAGCCCGGCGTCGTCCTGACCGACCGCCGCTTCACCGTGCCCCTCGACCACGCCGACCCGGGCGGCGAGACCATCGAGCTGTACGCCCGCGAGGCGGTCGCGAGCGACAAGGCCGGGCAGGACCTGCCCTGGCTGTTGTACCTGCAGGGCGGACCCGGCTTCGGGGCGAATCGTTTCGTCGGACGTCAGGCCTGGCTCGACCGGGCCCTGAAGGACTACCGCGTACTGCTGCTCGACCAGCGCGGCACCGGCAGCTCCACGCCTGCCACCCGGCAGACGCTCCCGCTGCGCGGCGGCCCCGCCGAGCAGGCCGACCACCTCACCCGCTTCCGCGCCGACTCCATCGTCCGCGACTGCGAGACCATCCGTCCCGAGGTCACCGGCGGCGCCCCCTGGACCGTGCTCGGCCAGAGCTTCGGCGGCTTCTGCACGGTGTCCTACCTCTCGTTCGCCCCCGAGGGCCTGGACACCGCCGTGATCACCGGCGGGCTGCCCTCCCTGCACGCCCACGCCGACGACGTCTACCGCGCCGCCTACCCGCGCGTCGAACGCAAGGTCACCGCGCACTACGCCCGCTATCCTCAGGACGTCGAGCGGGCCCGCCGGATCGCCGACCACCTCCTCACCCACGACGTGGTCCTGCCGAACGGCTACCGCCTCACGGTCGAGGCCTTCCAGTCCCTGGGCCTGATGCTCGGCACGAGCGACGGCAGCCACCGCCTGCACCACCTCCTGGAGGACGCCTTCGTACGCACTCCCGGCGGCCTCGACCTCTCCGACGCCTTCCAGGAACAGGCCCAGGCCCTGCTGTCGTACGCCGGCCACCCCCTCTACGCGCTCGTCCACGAGGCGATCTACGGGCAGGACGCCCGGCCCACCGCCTGGGCCGCCGAGCGCGTCCGCGCCGAGTTCCCGCAGTTCGACGCGGCGAAGGCGCTCGCGGGCGACGCCCCGGTCCTGTTCACCGGCGAGACCGTCCACCCCTGGATGTTCGACACCGACCCGGCCCTGCGCCCGCTGCGCGAGACGGCCGAGCTGCTCGCCGCCCGCAGCGACTGGAGCCCGCTGTACGACCCCGCGCGTCTCGCCGCCAACGAGGTGCCGGTCGCCGCGGCCGTCTACCACGACGACATGTACGTCGACACCGCCCACTCCGTGGAGACCGCCCGCGCGATCCGGGGGCTGCGCACCTGGGTCACCGACGAGTTCGAGCACGACGGTCTGCGGGCCGGCGCACCCCGGGTACTGGACCGGCTGCTGGCGCTGACCCGCGACGAGGCCTGACCACCGGCACGGGCCGCGCGCCGCGGTGGCCGGCACGGACCGGGCACGGGCGCACCGTAAAAGGGGTTGCGGACGGGGCCAGGCGGCCTAGTGTGCCGCCCATGACCGAGGCGAAGATCACCGAACTGCAGCCCCTGCCCGACGACTGGCAGCGCGCCCTGGCCGTGGTGGCCCACCCCGACGACCTGGAGTACGGCTGCTCGGCGGCCGTCGCCGCCTGGACCGATGCCGGCCGCGAGGTCGCCTATGTGCTGGCCACCCGCGGCGAGGCGGGCATCGACACCCTCGACCCCGCCACCTGCGGCCCGCTGCGCGAGCGCGAGCAGCGGGCCAGTGCGGCCGTCGTCGGCGTCGGCACGGTGGAGTTCCTGGACCACCACGACGGCGTGATCGAGTACGGCCCCGCGCTGCGCCGCGACATCGCCGCCGCGATCCGCCGCCACCGGCCCGAACTCGTCATCACCCTCAACCACCGCGACACCTGGGGCGGGGTCGCCTGGAACACCCCCGACCACGTCGCCGTCGGCCGCGCCACCCTGGACGCCGCCGCGGACGCCGGCAACCGCTGGATCTTCCCGGAACTCACCGAGCAGGGCCTCCAGCCCTGGAACGGCGTGCGCTGGGTGGCCGTGGCCGGCTCCGCGCAGCCCACGCACGCCGTCGACGCCACACCCGGCCTGGAGCGGGCGGTGTGCTCGCTGCTCGAACACCGCACGTACATCGAGGCGTTGACCGACGAGGACCCGGAGGCGTACGTCCGTGACTTCCTGACCACGCAGACCACCGCCGCCGGCAAGCGTTTCGGCGGCCGCCCGGCGGTGTCCTTCGAACTCTTCGGCCGCTAGGCGGCTTCGTCTGGATCAGACGGCCGTTGGTCCGGGTGTGCCGTTGACAGATGCGCAGTGGGCGCGGATCGAGCCGACACTCCCGGACCGGGCGCCGAGGCGGGGTGGAGAAGCGGCGGAAGGGCCGCGAGTGCGCCTCCATCGGCTGTTGCTGCCGTAGGAGCCGGCCCGTTCAGCGGTGTGCTTCGGGTGATCGGCCGGCAGGGCCGGCTTTGACCCACATGTACTGGGTGGTGCCGCTGTCCGTGACGGCTCAGCGGGACCGATGGCCGAGAAGTTCGATCAGCCCTACCGGCAGAAACGCGGGCCGGTGGGCTTGGCCCACTTGGTACGGCACGAAGCCCAGCGAAGAGGCCACCATGACCTCTTCGGCCGTCTCCGCCTGATAGACGACTCGGCAGCGGCCCACGTCGGCCTTCGCGCGCTGCCAGAGGACCGGAGCCGGCTTACGCTCGGCCTCGGTGCGCGGAGTGAGGATTCGGTCTTCGAAATCCTCCCAGGCGAAGGGACTCGGACCCCGCCACGTCGCGTCGACTTCCTCCTTCAACTTGGCGGCACGCTCGGCGTCGGTCGTGCCCCAGGAGGGCGGAACATTGGTGATCAGGCCGACTTTGACGTGACGTTCACGCAGGGCACGCAGATATGAGGCCGCGCCACGCTGATAGTCGGTGCTGCCGTCGTCGGCGGTGTGCACGAGGGTCTCGCCCAGGTCGAAGTACACGACGGGACAAGCGCGTTCGCTGCTCCCGCGTGCAGCGATGACCGTTCCCGTGTCTCCTCTCCCGGCCTCGAGGGCAGCCCCGCTCGACGTGGCGCACAGTACGGTCGACACCACGACTGCGCCCAGCACGAGGCTCGCACGGCCCAAGCTCTTGAAGACAGACCTGTCCATGGGGTCGTCGCCCTTTCTTGCCGGGGACATACACGATATCCGGCCGGTGGGGGCCCATGACGTCACCGGCGACGACGTTGTCGTGGATCTCGACGTGATCACCGTCGAAACCGGTGTGGGCCAAGCTCCATCGCCTGGTACTCGACGAACTGGGTGGTCAGGGCGAGTTGGACTGGTCGCGGTGCGCGATCGGCTCCACCTGACGTAACGAAGCACTACCGGGTTCGGAGTTTCCGCATCGCGCACTGAGCGCCCGCCCGGCATCCTCACCCCTCCGCTTCGGCTCGTACGCCGTTCAGTCCCGAATACACGCGATGAGCAGGATCTGATTCTGTGGTCGCTGCCCCGGAAGAGTGCGCCCTTGGGCGAGCAGGCTTTGCCATGCCAGGTGCAGAAGATCCGCCTGATCTGCATGGTGACCTGTCGTGCGCAGAGCGGAAACAGCAGCGAGGAGAGAGACACGGGCACAGGCCAATGCCTCGTCGTCACAAGGTGTCCTCCGTTCGCGCATGCTCGAAAGCAGGCTGAGCGCTAGTTCTGTGACTTTCTTCGCCGCGAAGCCCAGTCCCTCTGATGTGGTTTGCGATGCACTCAGATGGGTGTGCACATGCTGCACGGCCTTGATCGGATCCGCAGGGGGCTTCTCCGCGCCGGACGGATACTCGGCAGCCGTAGCCCCGACGTGGTCGTCCAGGCTGACCAGGACAGGTACCTCTGCCGGCAAATCCTCCGGCACCCATGCAGCCAGGAGTGTGCTGTGAGCGGCGAACACGGTACTCAGGCGCTCCGAGTAGGGATTGGTCTCCGAACCGATCCGGACAGCCAGATCCATGTCCACGTCGAGATTCGAGGAGAGCGCGCTTGCAAGCGTGGGGGCGACTCCGACGCTCACCCCCAGGTTGCGAACCAAAGCGGTAGCTCGAGCGATGGCGCGGGCGAGATCCAGATCGAGGCCGCGGACGAAGTCAGGTTCCAGATCCACGGCTCGGGTCCGGGCTCGAGCGAAGAGGCCGTCGATGTCTCGCCCTGGATCGAGAGTACAAAGAAGATCTCCAGCTCGGCCGAGGCCGCCGGCGCCGCGGCGTGTGCGGGCAAGGGCCCGCCCCAGGACGGCAGCGCGATCAGAGCCGAGATCACTGGTGAGGGCCAGTGCCCGGTCCCGGGTGACGGCCAGGACGTCGTCGAGGACTGCACGTGATGGATCGGGCAGCGCTGCGAGCACGCGGAGGCGCAACCGTGTGCGCGTATCGGCGAAAAGAGCGGCGATGCTGGAGGCGTCGTACAGAGGACCCCACCGGTCGTCGTCCTGAATCTCGGAACGGTGTCGTGCGGTGGTGGCCAGAGTGGCGGCCCAGCTGCACAGCCGCGAGCGCTCCTGGCTCGAGGCCAGCAGTATCTTCAAGTAGGGCGAAGTCTCCCAGAAATCCATGACGGCCCTGGCACGAAACCATTCCGGCGACGAGGCATAGGGCCAGGAGGCGCCGGGAGGAAGGTGCAAGACAGGGGTGCCGTCGTCGTGCGCCCAAAGGGTGTGGCGAGTCAGATCGACGACCATTGCGGCGGTGGAATCACGGAGCTCTTCGGTCGTCGGTAACCGGTAGGCGAAGTTCCCGGTGATGTGGTTGAGCCATGTGATGAAGCGGTGCGCGTCCGCGGCCTGCATGCCGGTTGCGGCGGCGGCGCTTCTGGCCCCGGCAGCGGGTGAGCCGGAGACGCCGAAGTGGTGGCGGCCTTCCGCTTGTTCATCAACGACGAACAAATCGTACAGGGACTGCGGGACCGGACGTGCGCACAGTGCAGTGGCGTCATTGAGCTCAATGGTCTCGCGGAGGATGCGTGAGGCGTGCACGCCGGTGAGCAGCCGTCGAAGGCCGGGCTCCGCGGCCTGTGCGGCGTCCGTGGCCAGGTTCTCCAGACGGTCCCGGACTCCGGGGTCGAGGGTTCTGGCCTGTTCAGCGCAGTCAAAGGCCAGGGCAAGGGCGGATACGGTGCCGGACTCCAGGCAGGAGGCGACTACGGCGGTGGCGTCATTGCTGGCAGCCCACAAAAGAGTGGCCTCACGCCACCAGGGGTCCTCGATGTTTCCGATCAGCACGCTGATATCGGCGCGTGCTGTGCCGAGTTGAGCAGCCGCGAGATACTCCTGCAAGGTCAGGTGCGCGAAGCCGTAGACGCCCTGCTCGCGTTCGACCAAGAGGCCGCTCTTGCACGCCTCGACGAGGAAGGTCTCCGGGGAGACACTGCCGGGTACCTGCCGCAACGGGCGACGGATCGCTCGCATCGCCTCGCGCGCCGGCCAGTCTCGGACCCTTGCTTTCATCATGTGCAGGGCCAGGTGCTGGGCGACGTGTTGTTTGTGCGGCCCGCTCAGACCAGTGGCATCGTGGAGGCCGCGAGCCTCGGAGCGGCGATGCAGTAATACATCGCACATCTCCGCGTACAGTTCCGCGCGGCTTCCCGGCAGCTGTCCGCGGTAGCGGTGCACGTTCGCCGTCATCGTGAGGAGGAGTGGATTGGCTGCCAGGTCGTAGAGCGCCGGCCGCTCTCTGAGTCGAGTAAGCAGGCCATCAGCGTTCCGGTCGGCCACTGCCTGCACGTCGCGACCGGAGACACCGCGCGCCCGGCTCTCGGTCGCGTACGACCACTGGCGCAAGAACCGCTCGATCTGCTCAGCGGTGAAGCGCCGCACTTGAAGTACCTCGGCTCCGGGCAGCGGATTCGACTCGTACCCGTGCGGGCGGGAAGTCACCACGAACGTGTTGTGCGGATGGCGTTGGGACTGCCGGACCACCCAGGCCACAACCCGGCCTCGCTCTGCCGGGTCGCCCACCTCATCCAGCCCGTCCAGCAGTACCAGGCACCTCCCACTGTCGAGCCTGCGCTCCAGCCAGCGTGCCGACACCTTCCCCTCCAGCCAGCCGGCGGAGACCGCGACTTCAGCGAGCACCTGCGTTTCGTCCTCCAGCAACTGCGGTGCGTGGTCGCGCAAGTACAGAAGCACGGGAAGACGGCGTCGTCGCGGCCGCCAGCGGCGCTCGCAGAGCGCGAGAGCCGTGTTACGGGCCAGTGTGGTCTTGCCAGATCCCGGTCCGCCGACCACTGCCAGTACTCGAGTGACGCCTTGCCGTTCGACCTCACGCAACACCGATCCAAGGCTCCGGCGCCGGCCTACCTCGAGCACCGGTTCCTCGGACACCGAGCCCAGATAGGGTTCTCGAGCGGCGACGTGCAAGGGCTGCGGCACCAGGCTGACGTCTACGTACACCTGCCGCATCTGCAAGACGAACTCGCTCTGCGTGGCCACCCCCACGGTCTCCATGTCGCGGACGCTGGCCCGAAGCTGTCGCAGGTACACCCGCCTGCCGCCGCAATCTCTCTGTGTCGATGCATCCGGGAGGCCAGGCGCAGCGGACCACACCTCCGTGTACAGGAGCACTAGGACAGCCACGGCCAGAGAGGCGTACAGCCAAGTCCAACTGAATCGTCCATCAGAAAGGATCTGGTTGACAGCTACTCCGGCTGTCACTGTCAGTCCCGCGCCGCCAAGGACCCGCAGCATGCCCCGCACACCCACGGCTCATCCCCCCGCCCGTTCGTGCCCGTACGGTCCCACGTACCCACTCAGCGCACTCAGCGCGTAGCACCAGCCAAGTGCATCCGGGCCCCTGGTCGCAGCGTGATCCCGAGATCGGGGCCCCGCCGCCGGAAATCGTGATCCGTCGTGTGCACGCACGGGGTCCGGTCAGCTCACCCAGCAGATCAGCCTGGACACCGCCCGCGAGTCGCGCCTCGTTGCGGAGCAGGCCATGGACCGCATGCGCGAGGAGTTCGGCCACACCTCCATCGGCCCGGCCGCCGTCATGCGGCTCGCCGCTCACCACGCACGCGGCATTCCACCGGCAGCCGAAAGCCGGGGGACTGCCGTGAGTTGACCCTCCCCTTACGTCAGGCTCGAGGCTGTGACCGGACGAAAGGGCAGGCACATGGGCTACTCGGTGGGGCAGGTGGCCGCGTTCGCGGGGGTGACCGTGCGGACGCTGCACCACTACGACAAGGCGGGGCTGCTCTCGCCCACCGAGCGCAGCCGCGCCGGCTACCGCCTGTACAGCGACGCCGACCTGGCCCGGCTGCAGCAGATCCTCTTCTACCGCGAACTGGACTTCCCGCTCGACGAGATCGCCGTCATCCTGCGGGACCCGGGGGCCGACGCCCTGCACCATCTCCGCGACCGGCAGCGGCGGTTGCGCGAGGAGATCGCCCGGCTCGAACGGCTGGCGGGGGTGGCCGAGCGGGCCATCGAGGTGCAGCGGACCGGCGTCGCGCTCACACCCGAGGAACGCTTCGAGGTGTTCGGCGAGATCTCCTTCGACCTCAGCTACGCCACCGAGGCCCAGCTGAAGTGGCAGGACTCGGCCGTGTACCGCGAGGCGATGGCACGGGCCGGGGCCCACACCAAGGAGGACTGGCGGCAGCTGATGACCGAGGCCGCCGCCTGGCGGGCCGAGCTGCTCGCGGCCTTCGACGCGGACGAGCCCGCCGACGGCGGGCGGGCCATGGACCTCGCCGAGGAGCACCGCCGCCACCTCACCCGCTGGTTCACCCCCTGCCCGCCGGACACGCACCGGCGCATCGCGGACGACCTCGCCGCCGACCCCCGTGCCTTCGCCCTCCTCGTCCCGCCGTCACAGCAACGTCCCGGCCTCGCCGACTGGGTGAGCAAGGCCCTCCACGCCAACGCCTCCCGCCGCGACGGCTCCCGCACCGAGCCCGAGGAGCACCCATGAGAATCCTGATCGCCACGGCCGGATCGCGCGGCGACGTCGCGCCCTACACCGGCCTGGGCGCCGAACTGGCCCGCGCCGGGCACGAGGTCACGCTGGCCACCACCGACGCCTTCGCCTCCCTCGCCCACGGCGCCGGGCTGGACTTCCGGCGGCTGCCCGCCGACCCGCGCGCCCACGGCACGCCCGGTGGCCGGCGGGAACTGATGCGCACGGCCGCCGCGTTCGTCACGGAACTCGGCCGGGGGTTCGCCGACGCGGTCTTCGACGGCACGGACCTGCTCCTGCTGTCCGCCACGACGGCCCCGCTCGGCTGGCATCTCGCCGAGGCCACCGGTGTGCCGAGTCTCGGCGTCTACCTCCAGCCGACCGCACCGACGGGTGACTTCCCGCCCGTGGTCGCGGGCACCCGTTCGCTGGGCCGCGCCGGCAACCGGGCGGCCGGCCGTCTCGCCCTGCGCATCGCCGACCGCGTCTTCGGGCAGGCGGTCGCCGAGCTGCGCCGTCACCTCGGGCTGCCGCCGCTCACCGCCGCCGCGATGCGCCGGCGCCGCGAGCAGGAGTCCTGGCCCGTGCTGCACG
This sequence comes from Streptomyces sp. NPDC031379, assembly GCF_055569615.1. Classification (NCBI taxonomy): domain Bacteria; kingdom Bacillati; phylum Actinomycetota; class Actinomycetes; order Kitasatosporales; family Streptomycetaceae; genus Streptomyces; species Streptomyces sp. NPDC031379. The sequence goes on from NZ_JBVIIT010000005.1 coordinate 259,257, forward strand.
GCTTCAGCACGGCTCTGGTGCCACGCCCCGCCGACTGGCGGCCCGGTCTGGAGGTCGCCGGACCCCTCTGGCCGCATGTCGGCACCGGCGAGCGGCTGCCCGCCGCCCTGGAGGACTTCCTGCGGGCGGGGCCCCGGCCCGTCCTCGTCGGCTTCGGGAGCATGGCGGCCGGAGCGGGCGAGCGGCTGAGCGGGATCGCCGTTCAGGCGCTGCGGCGCGCCGGGCTGCGCGGCATCCTGCAGTCGGGAGCCGCCGGTCTGGCCGCCGACGGGGACGACATGCTCACCATCGGCGAGGTGCCGCACGCCCTGCTCCTGCCGCGGCTGGCCGCGGTCGTCCATCACGCCGGCGCGGGCACCACCGCGGCCGCGCTGCGCGCGGGAGTGCCCGCCGTCGCGGTGCCGGTCGCCGCGGACCAGCCGTTCTGGGCCGCCCGGCTGGCCGCGCTCGGAGCCGCTCCCGACCCGATCCCGCCGCGCGCCCTCACGGCCGAACGGCTCGCCGCCGCACTCGATCTCGTGACGCGGCGGCAGGCGTACGCCCGGGCCGCCGCGCGAGTGGGCCGGCACATGGGCGGCGAGGACGGCGCGAGCCTCGTGCTCAAGGAGGTCGAACGGGTGGCCCGGGCCGGCGGCGAACCGGGCGGCTTCGCAGGTCAGTAGGCTGGACCCCATGCCGGACCAGATAGCTGACCCCTCCGATCTGCGCGGCGACTGCGCGAAGTGCTTCGGGCTGTGCTGCGTCGCCCTGCCCTTCGCCCGCTCCGCCGACTTCGCGCTGAACAAGCCCGCGGGCAAGCCGTGCCCGAACCTCCAGGGCGACCACCGCTGCGGCATCCACGCCGACCTGCGCGAGAAGGGCTTCACCGGCTGCACGGTCTACGACTGCTTCGGCGCCGGCCAGAAGGTCTCGCAGGTCGTCTTCGACGGGCAGGACTGGCGTGCGGGCACGAAGGAGCACGCGCGGCGGATGTTCGACGTGTTCCCGGTCGTACGGCAGCTGCACGAGCTGCTGTGGTACCTGACCGAGGCGCTCGGTCTGCCCGCTGCCCAGCCCCTCCACGCCGACCTGCGACAGGCGCTGGAGCGGACCGACCGGCTCACCCGGCAGACCCCCGAGGAGCTGGCCGTGCTGGATGTGGCCGCGCACCGGCAGGAGGTCAACGTGCTCCTGCTGCGCACCAGCGAGCTGGCCCGGGCCGGCGCAGGCGCGAAGGGTGGGAAGGGCGGGAAGCGCGGCGGCAAGGACCGCCGGGGCGCGGACCTCATCGGGGCCCGCCTCAAGGGCGCCGACCTGCGCGGGGCGAGCCTGCGCGGGGCCTACCTCATCGCCGCCGACCTCACCGGTGCCGACCTGCGCGGCGCGGACCTGATCGGCGCCGATCTGCGGGACGCCGACCTGACCGACGCGGACCTCACCGGTGCCTTCTTCCTCACCCAGCCGCAGCTCGACGCGGCCCGGGGCAGTGCCGGCACCAGGCTGCCGGAGTCAGTCACCCGCCCGGCGCACTGGACAGCGGGCCGCTGACCCGGAGGCGTCGTCCGGGACCGTGACCGGTACGGTGCCTGCCCGTGCGGGGCGCGGACCGGCGGCCCCCGCTGCCTCGTCCGGCAGGCCGCCGGGCGTCTCGTGCGCCGGGCAGCGGCCGGACGGCTCCGCGACCGCCTCCACCGCGGCTCCGGGCGCCGGCTCCACCGGCACCGGCCCGGTGGCCGGTGCCGGCCGCCGTTCCAGCCGCATGCGCAGGTCCTCGGGCATCAGCGTCAGCCGCTCGGTGACGGTGAGCCGGTAGGCGGGGTCGGTCCGCAGCTCGTAGCGGCGCAGCAGCAGGCCGAGGACCAGGGTCGCCTCGTGCAGCGCGAACTGGCGGCCGATACAGGCCCGCGCCCCGGTGCCGAACGGCTTGAAGGTGTGCGGCGGCCGGGCCCGTACGGCCTTGGCGTCGAACCGGTCCGGGTCGAACCGCTCGGCGTCCTCGCCCCACACCGCCGGGTCGCGGTGCAGCATCGGCGTCAGCACCAGCGCCCACGCGCCCCGGCGCATCGGATGGTCTCCGGCGAGCACCGTGTCGTGCCGGGCCTCCCGGGCGAAGGCCGGCGCGGTCGGCCACAGCCGCAGCGACTCGTCGAGCACCCGGCGCAGGTAGCGCAGCTTGGCGATCTGCTCGTAGCCGGGCCGCGGGGTGTCGGCCCAGACCCGGTCCACCTCGGCGCGGGCCCGGGCGGCGATCTCCGGGTGCCGGGCGAGGTAGTAGAGGGCGAAGGAGAGCGCGCCCGAGGTGGTCTCGTGGCCCGCCACGAGGAACGTGATCACCTGCTTGCGGACGTTCTCCGCGGTCAGCTTCTCGCCGGTCTCCGGGTGGGCCGTTTCCAGCATGCGGTCCAGCAGGTCGCCGCCGCCCCCGCCGCCGAGGCGGCGCCGGGCCGCGACCAGGTCGTCGACGGTGCGGTCGAGAAGCGCCATGTCGGCCGCGTTGCGCCGGGCCGCGGCCCGCAGCAGCAGCGGCGCCAGCGGCCCGGGCACGCTGTTCAGCCGCTGTGCGTAGGTGAGCGTGCCGACCATCGCCGTGACGAAGGGGTGCGGCCGGTCCCGCTCGAAGGAACCGAAGTCGTGCCCGAAGCCGGTCCGTGCGATCGTCTCCAGGGTCAGCTTGGTCATGTCCCCGGGTACGTCCACCGCGCGGCCGGCCGCCGCCTCGCGGTCCCAGTGGTCGGTCAGCCGGTCGGCGGCCGCCAGCATCATCCCGTGGTAGCCCTCCATCGCCTCCCGGCTGAACCCGGGCGCCAGCACGTCGTGCGCCAGCTGCCAGTTCGGCTCGTGGTTGTAGGCGGTGAACAGGCCGTCCCCGGCGACCGGCCGCAGATTGGCGACCCCGAGCCCCACGTGCTTGGCGAACCGGGACTCGTCCGCGAGGTCGGCGACGAGCGGCGCTCCCCACACGAACACGAACTCCTTGCCGAAGGCCCGTCGCCGGTAGATCGGGCCCAGCTCACGTGCGAAGCGCATGGAGTCCTGCAGCGGCCGGTGCCGGTCGGCGCCGAGCACGTCGCCGAGCAGCGGCAGCCGGCGCGGCGGATGAGGGATGCGGTGCAGCTCGGGCCAGCCCTGCTCGGCACTGCGGAAACCCTTCGGCAGTCCGGTCTCCGTCGTCTCCGCCATGACGCGATCTCCCTTGATCCAGCGGACCGTTGAACCTGTGGCGCGCGCGTGTTATACGTGAGTTCAATAACGGGTTCCAGTGTGGTCCGCTTGTTGAACCGGCGTCAAGTAAGGTGACGCCATGCCCGCGAACCAGGGGGAGCGCGCCCGGCGCAGACTCAGCACCGAGGAGCGTCGTGCGCAGCTGCTGTCGGTCGGCGCGAAGCTGTTCTCGGAGAGCCCCTACGACGACGTGTGGATCGAGCAGGTCGCCGAGATCGCCGGGGTCTCCCGCGGGCTGCTGTACCACTACTTCCCGACCAAGCGGGACTTCTTCGCCGCGGTCGTGGAGCGCGAGAGCGAGCGGATGCTGCGCATGACCGCGGCCGTGCCCGGAGTGCCGGTCCGCGAGCAGCTCACCGCCGGCCTCGAGACCTACCTCGGCTACGTGGAGGCCCACGCCAACGGCTTCCGGGCCTTCCACCGGGCCGACGCGGCCGGCGACCAGGTCGTACGCCGCGTCTACCAGCGGGCGCTGGCCGCCCAGGAGCGGCAGATCCTGGCCGCGCTCGCGGCCGACCCCGAGTTCGGGCCCGCCTTGGCGAACGCCCCCCAGGTGCGCCTGGCCGTGCGCGGCTGGCTCGCCTTCATCACGGCCGTGTGCCTGGAGTGGCTGCGCGGGGGCGAGTTGACCCGTGAGCAGGTGCGAGACCTGTGCGCCCGTGCGCTGCTGGGTGTCATCGCCTGAGTCTCGGCTCCCCGAAAAGCTCCGTTCGTGCGGCGGGGCCTGGTTGGCGTGCGCACCGTTCTCCGATAGGTTAGGCAAGGCTTACCTAAGGAGGTCTCGGGATGGGTGACACGCAGGACTGGACGGCCGCACCCGGCGCGGCGGAACGGGCGCGGTCGGTGCTGGCCGCCGCGTGGTCGTGCGCGGTGACCGCGGACGGCGTACGCGAGGAGTACGTCGGCGCGCACACCGTCACCGACGACGGCGAGGTGCGGCTGACGGTGCCCGACGACAGCGCCCTGCTCACGGCGGCCATCTGCGCGCCACGCCAAGAGCCCTCGGCCGCGCTGGAGTTCGCCGACGTGGCCCCCGTCCCGGTGCGGGGCCGCATCCGCGCCCGGCTGTATCTCGCCGGATGGTTCGCCCCGACCGACGGCTCGCTGCTGTTCCGGCCCACCCGTGTCGTGCTGCGGGAGTCCTCCGGGGCCGTGGTCGTCGACCTGGGCGAGTTCGCCGCGGCCCGGCCGGACCCCCTCGGCGACGCCGAGTCCCGGCTGCTCACCCACCTCGCCGACGCCCACCCCGACGCCGTCGAGCGGCTCACCCGCCTGGTGCGGCCCGAGAGCCTGCACGCCGCGACCCGGGTGGCCCCCCTCGCCGTCGACCGGCACGGACTGACCCTGCGCATCGAGCGCACCCGAGCCCACGGCGACGTACGGCTGCCCTTCCACGCGCCCGCCGACGACGTCGCCCAGCTCACCGAGCGCATGCACGCCCTGCTGGCGCAGGCCGGTGCCGCCGCCTGCCCCCGCGCGCTACAGAGGCAGCGCGCAGACGGCGACGGGTGAGGCGAACGGCTCGCCGGCCGAGCGGAGTACGCCGCTGTCCGTGTCGACGTGGAGGACGCTGACCGTCCCGGAGCGCTGGTTCGCCGCGAACAGCAGCCGGCCGTCGGGCGAGAACGCGATCTGCCGGGGGAAGTCCCCGCCCACCGGGACCGTCCCGAGCAGCCGCAGCCGGGCCCCGCCGCCCTCGACCGCGTACCGCGCCAGGCTGTTGTGACCCCGGTTGGCCAGGAAGGCGTACGCGCCGTTCGCCGTCACCAGGATCTGCGCCGGATAGTTGCCGCCGCCGCCCGAACCCGTCGGCTGCGGCTCCCCGATCGTCAGGCGGCCGCTCTTCGGGTCGTAGGCGCAGACCGCGACCGTGTCGTCCCCCTCGTTGGCCAGATAGGCGTACCGGCCGCCGGGGTGGAAGGTCAGATGGCGGGGCCCGGCGCCGGGCCGGGTGTGCGCCTGCGCCACCTCCGTGAGCGTGCCCGCGGCCTCGTCGAGGCGGTAGGTGTAGACGGTGTCGGTGCCGAGGTCGACGGCGAGGACGTGACCGCCGTCCGGGCTGGTGAGGAACTGGTGGGCGTGCGGGCCCTGCTGCCCCGGACCCGGTGCCGGGGAGGAGTGCCGGACCAGATCCGCGCGCTCGCCCAGGGCGCCCGAGGCGTAGATCGGGTGCACGCAGACCGTGCCCGATCCGTAGTCGGCGCTGAGCAGCCAGCGCCCGGAGGGATGCACCGACAGATGGCAGGGACCCGCGCCGCCCGTGCTCCGGGTGCCGAGGACCCGCCGGTCCGCGAGGCGCACGGCCGTCACGCCGCCGTCCTGCCGCTCGTCCACCGCGTACAGCGTCCGGCCGTCCGGGTGCACGGCGAGGTACGACGGGTCCGGGACCCCGGTGAGCGTGCCTGATCCGGTGATCCGGCCCGTCACCGGGTCGTACGCGGCCAGGCCGATGCCGGTGCCGCCGCCGTCGACGGAGGTGTAGGTGCCCACGTACAGCGGGCGGGGCCCGGACGGTTTCCGCGGCGGCGCGGCGGTCTTCGGCGCGCTGTGCGCGGTGGGCGTGTCGGCCGGCGGGGCCGCCGGGGACGGCACCACCACGACGGCCGCCGTGCCCGCCAGGGCTCCGGCGAACCGGCGCCTGGTCCAGTCCCGCCGGCCGTCCCGGCCCCGCTCGAACCGGGGCGACCCCCGGCGCGCCGTCCTGGCCTCCGTGTCCATGCCCACCTCAGGTCGTCGGTCGCCCCTGTCGTGACAGCCACCTTGACCTGTACCCACTGTCAGGGGCAAGCCCGGCAACGGTCGTTGCGCAGGGTGCAACGGTGGGTCGCGGCCGGAACGGGCCTACCAGTCTCCGTCCTCGACCGGCTTGCCCGGCGCGTCCTTCAGCGGGCTCACCTGGCCGGCGGACGGCGCCTGCCACGGGTCCAGGTCGTCCCCGAGCCAGTCGCCGACCGGCTCGACCGCCCGCAGGGTGTCGGTGGGGGCGAGGTCCTCGGCGTCCGCGTCGTAGTAGTCGTACCAGGGCAGTCCCGCCTGCGTGTAGGCCGCCCGGTCCACCGGTGACGGCGGGGGCGCCTCGCCGGTGATGCGGCGCCACTCCGGGGGCGTGACCAGGTGGACGAACACCCGCCCGGCGGGCTCCCGGGACCAGTCCCTGAGCGGCCGGTCGTCCCGGTAGACCTCCTGTCGCATGGAGCCGCCGACGCCCAGGCCCATGGCCGCGGCGCGTCGCCGGGGCGCGCCGCCCGGCGCCTGCGGCACCGCGCCGGGGGCCGGGGGCGGGGGCAGGGCCGAGCCGGGAGCGGCGGCCGCCGGCGGCATCGCCGCGCCCGGGGCGGCCATCATCTGCGGGGCCGCGCCGTACCCGCCGGCCGCCCGGGCCCGCGCGTTCCGCTCCCGCTCCAGCCGCTCCCGCTCCAGCCGCTCCCGCTCCTGGCGCCGCCACTCGGCCAGCACGTCCTCCCGGAGCGGGAACGACTGCAGCTGGACGCCGCCCCACACCTCCTCGCCGGTTACCTGGCCCTCCACGGTGGCGCCCAGCCCGAGCGGCACCGCGACGAACTGGCGGACCGTGCCCCTGCCGGAGTTGATGCCGTCCAGCCAGGGCTGGCGGGGCAGCACCACATAGTTCTGCGGCCGCCGGGAGAGCCGGTCGCTCCACGGCTTGCCGGACACCGCGCACACCTTGCCCACCCCGACCTGGAGCGCGGCCGGCTCCGTCGTACCGGTGAAACTCAGCCACATCGCCTCGCGGAGATAGACCGGCAGCATCACGCCACCGCGCGCCCGCCACTCCTCGGGGACCGTGTCCGCGTGGTCGGCGACCCGCCGGACCGGGAACTCGCCCAGTCCCGGCGGCAGCGGATGCGTGCCCGTCTCGGGCAGCCGCAGCGTGCGGATGAACCGCACCGCCACCCCGCCCGGCAGCCGCAGGGTGTTCCCGTCGATCCGTACCGCCGCGCCGGTCATCCGACCGCCCCCTCACGTCCCGTGCCGACCCGTTCCGGCACTTCCCTCACGGAGAACGCTCGCCGAAGCCCGTACGGTTCCGCCACAGCTCCTCCTGGACGCCGAGGCGCTCGCGCAGCCGGGACATCCGCGGCAGCTTCGCCCGGTGCTCCCGGGAGACCCGGTCCAGCTCCTCCAGCAGGCGGCGGGTGCGGTGCTCGGTGTTCAGCTCGTCGATGATCCGGTTCGCCTCGGTCAGCACCGCGCCCATCAGCTGCCAGTTCTCCCAGTCCTGACGGACCTCTTCCTGGAGCAGCTCGGCCAGCCGGTCCCGGGTGCCGGCCGCCGTGTGCAGCTCGGCCGTGAGCCGGGCCTCGGCCGACTCGGCGTTCTCGCTCAGATGGGTGGTCACGAGGACGGCGAAGCTGACCACCGCGTCGGCGATCTCCGACAGCAGCTGCTCCACGGTCGCGCCGACCCGTGGCGGGAACAGCTCCTCGGAGCCGCGGGCCTTCGCCAGGTCCGTGAACGAGCGGGCCAGCACCCGCAGGACCACCGTGCAGATCTCCAGGGTGTCCAGTCCGGTGCGCAGCACCACCCGGTGCAGCAGGCCCTCCTTCACCCGCGGATTGAGCCGCAGGCTGTCCTCGGCCTGCCGCAGCGCCGCGTCCACCCGGACGATGTCATGGTCCAGCCGGCGTGCCTCGTGCAGCCGCTCGGCCGCCTGCTGCCAGGGGGTCCGGCCCGCGGCCTCCTCGCCCATCCGGAGCATCAACTGCCGTACCCGGCGTGCCAGGTCCTCGATCGACCGGCCCGCCTCGTCCACCCACACCGGTGGCGGGAGCAGCAGGTTGCAGGCCGTCCCGACGACCGCGCCGATCAGCGTCTCCACGATCCGTGCCCAGGCGGTGAACCCGACGGTGGTCACGCCGAGCACCAGCATGGCGCTGATCGCCACCTCGGCCACGTACTCGTCGACCCGCACCAGGTGCCCCACGGCGAGCGCGGCCACGATGAGCAGCGCCAGGCTCCACCAGGTCAGCCCCACCAGCACGCTGAAGGCGATGGCGACCAGCACGCCGGCCACCACCGAGTTCACCCGGCGGATGCCGTTGGTGAGCGTGGCGTAGAAGGTCACCTGGACGACCAGCAGAGCGGTCAGGGGCGCGGTCAGGGGGGCCGGTTCCGGGCTGAGGCGCAGGGCGATGACGTAGGCGACCGTCGCCGCCGCGGCCGACCGCAGCGTCTGGACGACCACCGGCTCCCGGTGTCGCTCCACCAGGCGCTTCAGTCCCGAGGTCCACTTCCGTACGTCGTGCATCCCTTGGCCTGTTCCCGCTCCTGGGGTGCATCGAACGTGGCCGATCGAGGACTGTTTCTGTCCGCGAAGTCGTGCCGGCCGTCGCCGGGTGTGGCTCAGTCGTACAGCTTGTCGATGAACGCGGACAGGTTGCCCGTCGTCCGGGCGACCTGCTCCTGCAGGGTCAGGCTCTCCTCGAACCGCGCGCCGGACTCCGGCACCTTCCGGCCCCGGACGTACAGCGAACACGCCAGGTCGGTGCACATGTACAGACCGACCGAGTTGCCCTCGCGGCCCGCCGCCCCCGTCTTGCGCGCGGTCATCAGCGAGACCCCGCCGCCCGGATGCGTGGTCAGGCACAGCGAGCACATGCTGCGGTGCAGAAAACTTCGCTGGGAGGCCGGGAAGCGCAGGGTGACGCCGACGAGCCCGCCGCCCCGCTCGGTGACCAGATAGCTGCGGTCGGGCGCGCCGGGGTCTCGCCAGCCCAGGAAGTCGAGATCGTCCCACGGGCGTTCACCGAGGTCGCGCGGGACCGCCAGCCGCTTGGCCTCCCCTTTCGAGCAGTTGACGAAGGAATTGCGGATGTCCTGCTCGGTGAGCGCTCTCATGACGGGGAGTCCTTACGGATGCGACGGGCGTGAACCTAGAGGCCCTAGGTTCCTGGCTAGCGTAGGTAGTCAACGGGGGAGTGGTCCAACGGATTTGGCCCGGCCGCTTCCGCGGCGACGGGCGCCCGCACGGCACCGGGAGTCCGCGCGGTGTTCCGTACCCTGTACCGGAAACGTACCCCCGGCACCGACGAGGCGGCGGCCCAGCGGTGGCTCGACGGACCGGTGGCGGACGGGCGTTACGTCGAGGACGTGTGCGCGGCCGGCTGAGCCGCGGGGGAGGGGGGCACGGTGGGGGACTCGGAGGAGCGGGCCCGGCGGGTCCTGGCCGAGGCGGGCATGCCGCCCGCCCGGCTGGCCACGGTGCGCCCCCTCGGCGGCGGCACCTACAACAGCGTCGAGGAACTGCGGCTCACCGACGGCGGCCGCTATGTGCTGAAGACCGCGCCGACCGGACCGGGCCTGCGCTACGAGTCCCGGCTGCTGCGCTGCGAGGAGGAGTTCTGCCGCGCCGCCGCCGAGGCCCGTGTCCCGGTGCCCCGCACGGTGTACACGGACGCCGGCCCGGCGGTGCGGCACACGCTGCAGACCCTCTGCCCGGGAACGCCCTGGGACGACTCCCTGACCCGGGCGGAACAGGCTGCCCTGCGCCGCGAGCTGGGCGCGCAGGTGGCCCGGCTGCACCGGCTCGCCGGACCCGGCTTCGGCTACCCGTCGGGTGCGCTCGGACCGCTCGCCCCCAGCTGGCGTACGGCGTTCACCGCGATGACCGACGCGGTCCTGGCCGACGCCCGCGACTACGCCGCCGAGCTGCCGCACCCCGTCGACGAGGTGGCCCGTACGCTCCGGTCGGGATACGGGGCGCTGGACGAGGTCACCGTCCCGCGCCCGGTCCACTTCGACCTGTGGCGGGGCAACATCCTCGTCGACCGCACCCCCGCCGGGCCCCGCATCGGGGGCCTGATCGACGGCGAGCGCATGTTCTGGGGCGACCCGATCGCCGACTTCGCCTCTCTCGCCCTGCTGGACGACATCGAGAAGGACCGGGACTTCCTCGCCGGCTACCGGGACGGTGGGGGCCGGGTCGCCTTCGGCCGTACGCAGCGCGTCCGGCTTGCCCTGTACCGCGCCTATCTGTACCTGATCATGCTGGTCGAGACGGTCCCGCGGCAGGTCGGGGCGCGTCAGGCCCGCCGGGTCCAGGAGGCGGTCGCGCCGGAACTCGTCGCCGCGCTGGACGAAATCACCCGCCTCCCGCTTAGCTCATAACATGAACTAAGGGTTGGGAGAATGTCGCGCCCCGGCTGCCCGAAGGGGTATGTTGCAGGTCGGGCACGGTTCGTGAAGGGAGCCACATGGCGGCGCGCAACGGGCGCACGGTACGCGACCTGAGACGGGGCAACCGCACGGCGGTGCTGCAGCGGCTGTACTTCGACGGCCCGCTCAGCCGTTTCGAGCTGGGCCCGGCGACCGGACTCAGCTCCGGCTCGGTCAGCAACGTCGTCGCGGACCTGGTCGCCGACGGCCTGGTCGAGGAGGCCGGCAGCGTCGATTCCGACGGCGGCCGGCCGCGCACCCTGCTGCGCGTCGCCCCGCACAGCGGTCAGATGATCGGCGTCGACGTCGGCGAGACCCGGGTCCGGGTGGAGCTGTTCGACCTGGCCCTCACCGAACTCGCCCGCACCGAACGCCCGTTGACCCCGCAGGGCTACGACGTGGACGTCATCGCCGGTCACATCCGCGACGGCATCGCCGAGGTGCTCGGAGCCGAACAGGCCGTGCCCGAGCGGCTGCTCGGCGTCGGCGTCGGCGTTCCCGGCATCGTCGAGCACACCCCTGACCGGGGTGCCGTCGTGCACGGGCAGACCATCGGCTGGAACGCCGTACCGCTGGAGCGGCTGCTCCGCTCGACCTCCCAGCTCCCCGAGGAGGTGCCGTACTTCATCGACAACGGCGCCAAGACGCTGGGGCAGGCGGAGATGTGGTTCGGCGCGGGACGCGGCGCCCGCAACGCCGTCGTCGTGCTCTTCGGCTCCGGTGTCGGCGCCTGCCTCGTCACCCCCGAGGTGGAGCACGGGCGAGCCGTCGAGTGGGGCCATCTGACGGTCCGGGTCCGCGGACGCCGCTGCCGCTGCGGGGCGCCCGGCTGCCTGGAGGCCTACGCGGGCGCCGAGTCACTGCTCGCCCGCTGGCGCGAGGAGGGCGGACGCCCGCCCGAGGGCACCGACGAGGAGACCGCGCTCACCGCGATGCTCGCCGCCGCCTACCCGCCCGAGGGCGCCGCGGCCGACCCGGTCGCGCTGGGCGTCCTGGAGGAGACCGCCGAGTATCTGGGCGCCGGCCTGTCCGACCTGATCAATCTTTTCCAGCCCGAGCGGATCCTCATCGGCGGCTGGGCCGGACTCCAGCTCGGCACCCGCTTCCTGCCCGCCGTACGCAGGCACGCGACGACGTACGCCCTGCGCCACCCGGCCGACAAGGTCGCCATCGAACTGGGCAGGCTCGGCCCCGACGCCGTCACCGTCGGCGCCGCGATCCTGCCGCTGGCCGACTTCTTCGCCAGCGGCGGCCGGCGCCCCGAGCCGGTCGGCGAGGACCGCCTGCCGGCCTGGCGGGCCGCCCTCGAGGAACGCAGCCCACGCTGACCGCCCGCCGGACACGCGTCCGGCGGGCGCCCGCGGTGCCGAAGCTCTCCCGGTGCCGCCTCAGGCCGTGGGCTCCTGCGGTGTCGGATGCTCCGGGTGCACCGTGCCGGAACGGGGCGCGCCCCGGGGGCCGCTGCCCGCCTCGTCGGTGTCCGGCGCCGTGCCCTCGTCCGGTTCGTCGTCCAGGGGATGCCCGGGCACGACGTCCCACGGGTCGTCCTCGGGCCCGGCCTGCTGGTCGGGCAGATCCCTCGGCACCGGCCGCTCGTCCGCACCGGAATTCTGCTCCGGCTCCCGCTCCCGCTCTACGGCCATGGCGTTCTCCTCGCCTCCTCGGTTCCCGGTGTGTCGCTCAGCCGACCTTGCGCCCCCGCATCGGCTCGGTCTCCGTCCCGCCGCCCCTCTGCAGGCCGTCCAGGAACTCCCGCAGTACTTCGGTCGCCGTCCGCTTCGGCTGCCATCCCAGTTCCGCGTGTGCCCGCGCGCAGTCCATCAGAGGCAGCCGCAGCACCGCGTCGAACAGGTGCGGCGAGGCCGGGAGCAGATGCAGGCCCCAGGCGGCGGCGATCGCGGACCGGGCCGCCACGCGCGGCAGCCGCACCGGGCGGGTGCCGAGCAGTCCGGCGAGCACACCGGCGTCGAGCGGCGGATCGGCGGCCAGGTTGTAGGCGCCCCGGGCGGTGTCCGTGTGCAGCGCGAGCCGGTAGGCCTCGGCGGCGTCGTCGGTGTGCAGCGCCTGCACCCGCAGACCCGGGACGTCCGGCAGGAACGGCAGCAGCTCGGGGCGGACCAGCGGTCCGGGCAGGAAGCGCCCGCCGAAGATCCGCCGCTGCTCGCTCGCCGACTCCCACTTGAACAGGAAGGCCGGGCGCATCCGCACCACCCGCACCTCGGGATGATCGCGCTCGAACACGTCCAGCGTGCGCTCCAGGTAGGCCTTCTCCCGGCAGTACGCGGCGTCCGGCCAGCCGTGCGTCGGCCAGGACTCGTCCACCGCCTCCTCCTTCGGTCCCGGCGAGTAGGCGCCCACGGAGGAGGCGTGCACCAGGACCGGCACCCGGGCCGCGGCGACCGCCTCGAACACCCGGATCCCGCCGAGCACGTTGGTGCGCCAGGTGGTGGCCGGATCGTGGGTCGGCTGGAAGGCCCAGGCCAGATGGATCACGGCGTCGGCGCCCTCGAACCGCTCCGCGAGGTTCGCCCGGTCCGCGGCCAGGTCGACCGCCGACCACTCGGTCTTCGGCGGAGACCACTCGGGCGTCCGCCGGGCCAGCCCCCGTACCGACTTGATCCGGGGGTCCTCGGAGAGCAGGCGCACCACGCTCGTCCCGACATTGCCGGTGGCGCCGGTCACGACCACTCTGCTGCCCGCTGAGCTGCTCACCTTCGGCTCCTTCCGTCCTCGCGGCGCCGGCTTGCGACGACCGGCCGGGTACCCGGGGGCCGCCCCCGCACACGCGGCATGACGCCAGGGGTAATCGACCGCGCCGGCCGGTGCACGGAAACATCGAGGGCGTCGAACACGGCGGACAGCCCGTCCCGCCCGACCCGAGCCGGACCCACCGAGGAGGCCCCCATGCCGTACTTCGAGAGCCCCGTCGACGGCACCCGCCTGTACTACGCCGACCACGGCCCCGCCACCGGGCCGGTCGCCGTCTTCGTGGCCAGCGCCTACCTCGGCCACGAGATGTGGGAGTACCAGACCCTGCCCCTGGCGGAGGCCGGCTACCGCTGCGTCGCCCTGGACCGGCGGGGCCACGGACGCTCCGACGACCCTTGGTCCGGCTACGACCTCGACACCCTCGCCGACGACGTCCAGGGCCTGCTCGACCACCTCGACCTGCGTGAGGTGACCCTCGTCGGGCACTCCGTCGGCACCGCCGAGGTGATCCGCTGCCTCACCCGGCACGGCGGCGCACGCGTCGACCGCGTCGCCCTCGTCGCCGCCGTCAGCCCCGGTCTCGTCCGCTCCCCGGACATCCCCGACGGCGTGGACCCGGCGCTCGTCCGTGCCGACGAGGAACTCTTCCGGCGCGACCGCGCCGCCTGGTTCACCGCCTTCGCGGACGACTTCTTCGCCGTCCGGCAGCCCGGCAACGACGTCTCCCCGGCCTATGTCCGCTACCTGATCGACCGCTGCCTGGTCGCCACGCCCCGCGGCGCGACCGGCATCCGGGCCGTCGTCGCGACCCTGGACCTCGTCGCGGAGCTGCCGGCGCTGGACCTCCCGGTGCTCGTCGTGCACGGCACCCACGACACCTCCGCGCCCCTGGCCCTCACCGGGCAGCGGCTGGCACGGCTCGTGCCGGACGGCACCCTGAAGGCGTACGAGAACGGCGGCCACGGCCTGTTCGCCACGCATGCGGAGCTGCTCACGGCGGACCTGCGGGAATTCCTCGACTCCGGACGGACGCCGAGCACGACGCCGGCCGCGGGCGCCGTGAGCCGGCAGGGCCGGTGAGCGGCGGCCGGGTCCATGAGGAGAGCCCCGGCCGTGACGGGGGAATCACGACCGGGGCGGCCAAGTGGTGGGCACGGACGGCGGTCGCCTCTCGGCGAAAGGCTCCACAGGGCTTCAGCCGAACGATCGTCCCTGTGGGCGGATGGTGAGGCCCGGGGACACTGTCCCATCCGCACCCACGGTTTGTTCAACGGGCAACCACCCTGTGGTGTTCCGCGCACCTCCGTGACCTGCGTCACCCTGGGTGAGGCTCAGCCCAGTGGGCTCCCGTCGAGCCGGGCGAACAGATCGGCGGGGTCGGCGTACACCGCCTCCGCCCCGGCCTCCTCCAGGTCGGCGCGGGGGATCCCGCCGCACAGCAGCCCCACGCAGCGCACCCCGGCCTTGCTGCCGGCCTGCATGTCCCACACGGTGTCCCCGACGAACACCGCTCGCGACGCCGGGACCCCGGCCAGCTCCAGCGCGTGCTCCACCGGCTCCGGTGCGGGCTTGCCCTCCTCGACGTCGTCGGCGCTCGCCGTGTCCGCGATGGCGTCGTCGGCGTCGATCGCGCGGCGCAGCGCGCCCAGCTCGGCACCGCTCGCCGACGTGGCGAGGACGACCGTCCAGCCGTCCCGGTGCAGCCGCCGCAGCAGTTCCCCGGCCCGCGGCAGGGCCGGGAGGCGGTCGAAGTACTGACCGTAGAGGGCCTTGTGCGCCGCGCTCAGTCCGGCGTCCCCGTCCTTGTCCCGGTCGTCGCCGAGCAGATGCGCGACGAGGTCGTCGGAGCCCAGGCCCACGGCCCGGTGCACGGCGTGCATGGGGATCTCGTGGCCCGCCTGCCGGAAGGCCTCCCACCAGGTCACGACATGCAGGTGATTGGTGTCGACGAGGGTTCCGTCGACGTCGAAGACGGCGGCACGGTCCATCAGGGATCCCTTTCTCTCACTCGCGGGACCGGGTACCACGCCCGGCACCCGCCACGCGTGCCGGCGTCCGGCCCTCGCGCGTCCACGCGAGCAGCTCGTCCGCGGACCACGTCGTCACCACCCGCTCGGCCGGCACCCCGCACTCCTGCGCGCGGGCGCAGCCGAGGATCTGCCAGTCCAGCTGGCCGGGCGCGTGCGCGTCGGTGTCGATCGAGAACAGCACCCCCGCGTCCACGGCCTCGCGGAGCAGCCGGCGGGGCGGGTCCAGCCGTTCCGGCCGGCTGTTGATCTCCACGGCCGTCCCGGACTCGGCGCACGCGGCGAACACCTCGTCCGCGTCGAACTCCGACTCCGGCCGCCCGCGGCCGGTCACCAGGCGGCCGGTGCAGTGCCCGAGGACGTCGGCATGCGGATCGCGGACCGCGGCCACCATCCGGCGGGTCATGGACCTGGCGTCCATCCGCAGCTTGGAGTGCACGGACACCACGACCACGTCCAGGCGCTCCAGCAGCTCCGGCTCCTGGTCCAGCGAACCGTCCTCGAGGATGTCGCACTCGATGCCGGTCAGCAGCCGGAAGGGGGCCCACCGCCTGTTCAGCTCCGCCACCACCGCCAGCTGCTCGCGCAACCGCTCCGGCGACAGACCACGGGCCACGGTCAGCCGCGGGGAGTGGTCGGTGAGGACGGTCCACTCATGGCCGAGGTCGGCCGCGGTCCGCCCCATCTCCTCGATCGGGCTGCCCCCGTCGGACCAGTCCGAGTGGGTGTGGCAGTCCCCGCGGATCAGCGCCCGCAGCCCCGCGCCGGCGGCCGAGGGGTCCGGCGTACCGGCCTCCTCCTCCAGCTTGCGCAGGTAACCCGGCACCTCACCGGCCAGTGCCTCTCGCGCCACCTGCGCGGTCTTGGGCCCGACGCCCTTCAGGGTCTCCAGGGTCCCCGCTGCCGCGCGCTCGGCCACCTCGGCCGCGGGCAGCTCGGCCAGCACCCGGGAAGCGGTGCGAAAGGCCCGTACCCGATAGGTGGGCGCCAGCGCCCGCTCCAGCAGAAAGGCGATCCGGTCGAGGGCGGCGACGGGCTCCATGCGTACACCTCCGGCTCGGGATTCCAGGGTTGCCCAGGCGGACCCGGTCCGCACGGCACTCGGTGCGGCCGGCGCGCCCCGCAGGGGGGCGGGGAACCGCGCGGCCGGCCACGGAGCACCCGCGGCCGGCGACGGCCGGTGACCGCGACGGTTCCATCCCGTTTGTCCCCCTCGCCCCCGGGTACTGCGAAGGCTCGTCCACGTGACCGTGCAAGGAGGTTCGCCATGTCCGCTCCGGCCGCCCAGCGAACGGCGTTGATCACGGGCGCCGACTCCGGCATAGGCCGCGCCACCGCCGTACGTCTGGCCGAGGCGGGCCTGGACATCGGCATCACCTGGCACACCGACGACAAGGGCGCCGAGGAGACCGCGCGGGAGGTCCGCGACCGGGGCCGCCGCGCCGCCGTCACCCGGCTGGACCTCAACCGGCTGCCCGAGGCGGCCGACGCCGTGGACGAGCTGTGCGACGAGCTGGGCCGCATCGACGTGCTGGTGAACAACGCCGGTACGGGCACCATGACCCCCTACCTCGACCTGAGCCTGGCGGACGTGCGCCGGGTCCTGGACGTCGACCTCGTCGGCCCGTTCCTGCTCGGGCAGCGGGCCGCGCGGCGCATGATCCGGCAGGGCGACGGCGGCCGGATCGTCAACGTCACCTCCGTGCACGAGCACCAGCCCCGGGTCGGCGCGGCCCCGTACTGCGCGGCCAAGGGCGGTCTCGGGCTGCTCACCCAGGTGATGGCCCTGGAGCTGTCCGAGTACGGCATCACCGTGAACGCCGTCGCGCCGGGCGAGATCGCCACGCCGATGACCGGCCAGGAGGACACCGACGTGCACACCGAGTCCCGCCCCGGCGTCCCGCTCGGACGGCCCGGCGACGCCCGCGAGGTGGCCGCCGTGATCGCCTTCCTGGCGAGCCCGGACGCCTCCTACGTCACCGGTGCCTCCTGGAGCGTCGACGGCGGCATGCTCCGCATGGGCCCGCAGGCCGGCTCCCACCTGACCAGCGACGACTGGCGCCGGCCGTGAGCCCATGAGGCTGCGCACCAGCTCCCGCGACCTGTCTCGGCCACACCCCGGCGGTGTGCCGGGCGTCGTACATCGGTCCCACGGTCTTCGAGATGTTCGAACGGGACGTGACGATCGCCCCCGTGCTCACCCGGCCGGGCGAACACGGGGACTTCGGGCGCCCGGCCACGCAGGGAGCGGTCGAGGCCGCGGTCCTCGATCTCCTGAACGGCTCCCGCGGATGACCCGTCCGCCCGCGCCGCGTTCTACGCTGAATTGCATGACCGAACAAGCAGCCCCCTACATCTCCCATCCGCGCATCCTGGTGCTCGGTGTGTGCCCGGGCAGGCACGGTGAGCCGCCCTTCAGGATCATGGAGATCGACGGTCAGGTGGTCGGCGAGGCCAGGACCGTCACGGACGTGCTGGAGACGGCCGCCTCCTACGGCATTCCCATCCATGACCTGGACGACCCGGACGTGGTCCGCTTCGTGGGCGGCGACAAGTACACCTGGACGCTGCGCTGAACCGACGGCTCAGCCGACCGTCCACTTCTGGTTGGCGCCGCCCGTGCAGGTCCAGATCTGCAGCCGCGTCCCGTTGGCCGAGTTGTTCCCGGTGACATCGAGGCACTTGTTCGCCTGCGGGTTGACGATGTCGTGCGCCCCGGTGACGGTCCACTTCTGGTTGGGGCCGCCGGTGCAGTCCCACAGCTGGACGGTCGAGCCGTCCGCCGTGCCGTTGCCCGTGACGTCCAGGCACTTGCCGAGCGCCCGCAGCGTGCCGTCCGAGCCCACCGTCCACGCCTGCGCGGCGGAGCCGTTGCAGTCGTAGAGCTGGACCGGGGTGCCGTTGGCCGGGTTCGCGGCGGCCACGTCCACGCACTTGCCCGCGAGGCCCCGGACCGGGACCCCGGCCGCACTGCCGCTCGTCGTCACCGACACCGAGTCGACCACCAACTGCTGCGGGAACTGCGTGGAGCTGTTCGGGTCGCCGGGCCAGTAGCCGCCGACCGCGAGGTTCAGGATGAGGAAGAACGGCTTGTTGAACACCCAGGTCTTCCCGACCAGGTCGGCGGGCGTGCGCCGCTGGTAGACGTTCCCGTCCACCGACCAGGTGATCGAGTCGGGCGCCCAGTCGACGGCGAAGGTGTGGAAGGCGTCGGCGAAGGCCTGCCCGTTCGGCAGGGTGTAGCCGGCGCCTATGCCGCCGGAACCGGAGTATCCGGGGCCGTGGATGGTGCCGTGCACGGTGGAGGGTTCGAAACCGACGTTCTCCATGATGTCGATCTCGCCCGAGTCCGGCCAGTTGACCGGCGTGCCGAGCATCCAGAACGCCGGCCACATGCCCTGCCCGCGCGGGATCTTCATCCGCGCCTCGACATGGCCGTACTGGGCGTTGAACTTCCCGGCGGTGTTCAGCCGGGCCGAGGTGTACTGGCAGCTGCCGTACCAGCACTGGTAGCCCGCGGGGTTCTCCTTCCGGGCGGTGATGACCAGGTGGCCCTGGCCGTCCAGGGCCGCGTTCTTCGTGCCCGAGGTGTAGTACTGCCGCTCGTGGTTGTTGACGTTGTCACCCGTCTCCAGCGTCCACTTCGAGCCGTCGACCGCGGAGCCCGCGGGCCCGTCGAAGCTGTCGGAGAAGGTGGCTGCGGCGGCCGCCGCCGGGGCGTCGGTCCGGGCCTGCGCCGGGCCGACGGCGGCGGAGCCGACCAGCGCGGCGGAGAGGACGGCGAGGAGACATCTGCGGAGCAGGCGTGGGGAGACCATGGCTCTCCGTTCGGCGTGGGGGGCGAGATTCCTCTTGATTTAAGGAGTGAGATAAGAGGGCGTCAATACTCTGGTACGGACCTGTTGCTGACGGTCAATCAGCCGACGTCTCACCGGCCGACGGCCGCCGCACCCGCCGGTGGACCCCGCGCCCGAGCCGCCGCCCCAGGAGCAGCCAACCCACCAGCGCTCCCACGGTGTTGAGGATGACGTCGTCGATGTCGAAGGCGCGCCCGGTCACCAGCGCACCCTGCGCCAGCTCCACCATCAGCATCACGAGCGCCGTCAGCGCCAGCACCCGGAGCATCCCCCGGGCGCGCGGTGCGAGGACCGGTACCAGCACCCCGAACGGCACGCCGAGGAGCACGTTCCCGCCGACCTGCTTGACCGTGTCCCGGAACTGCCCGTGCTCCAGATAGGCCCGCAACGAGTGGCCCGGGCGCAGATTGCTGTGCGTCAGCGGCACCGAGGCCGGCGACGGCTGCAGGGTGAGCCGGGCCAGGACGACGGCGAACGCGACCATGAACGCGAACGCGACCAGCATCGCCAGCAGCCGGACGGGCAGCGGGAGCACGTGCCGCGTGGCCGGCGGGCGGTCTCGCTCGGCCCGCTCCCGCTTCCGGGGGGCACGCAAGACGGCGGGCAGGCGCGGGGCGGTACGGGCCATCCGGTCCTCCAGTCCTCAACTTCCCTGCTTCGTAGGCCGGTTACCCGGCATACGCCGCGGGATGCCGCCCTCCCGAGGGCGCCGGGAGCACGCCGCCGGTTTCCGTTCACGCTCCCGGGGCACTCCGGATGCGGACCAGCGTGCCGCCGCCCCGCCGCGGGCCCGGCGGTGCTTGGATGCACCGAGCGGAGCGACGGAGGAAGCGCCGCACATGTGTGCGGAGCGGACCGAGGAGGTGGCGGATGACCCGGCGTACGGCCCCGCGCACGGTCCTCCTCGCCGCCGGTGAACTCCTCGCCTGGTGGGCGGCGCTCGCGCTGCTGTGGCTGGTGCTCGTCACGACGGTGGACACCCTGGAGCGGATCGTGGGCGCGAGCTGTGCCGCCGTGGGCGCCGTCCTGGCCCGGGCCGGCCGGCGGGCGGTGACCTGGCGGTGAACGGCTGGATCCTGGCCGCGACCGTCGCCCTGGGCGGGGGAGGGGCGGCCGCCCTGTGGGGTGTGACCACCGGCCCCACCGCCCGCCGGGTGATCGCCCAGAACCTGACCACCTCGGCCCTGTGCCCGGCCCTGCTGCTCCTCTCCCAGGGCTACGGCCGTCCGTCCTACGTCGACCTCGCCCTGCTGCTCGCCCTGCTCGGCCCGGTCGGCACGCTGGTCTTCGCCCGGCTCCTGTCCGACGAGCCGGAGCGCGAACGGCCGGGCTCCTGGGGACTGACCTGGACCGCCGCCGGACTGGGCGCGGCCGTCGTGGTCGCGCTGTGCGTGGCCACGGGGCCGGGCCGGGCGATGGTGAAACTGCTGGTGATCGGCGCCCTGTTGATCGGCGGCAACGTGATCGCCTCACGGGCGCTGTCGGGCGGCTTCCGGGGGGTGCGCGGTGGCTGACCCGGTGCCGGGTGGTCGCGGGGGAGGTGCGGCATGGCCGACGCCGTGATCGTCGTCGCCCTGCTGCTGGTGGCCGCCTCCGCCACCGCCGCCGTGGCCCAGCGCGACCCCGCCCGCCAGGCGCTCGTGCTGTCCGTGCTGGGGATCGTCCTGGCCGTGCTGTTCACCGTGCTCCAGGCCCCGGACGTGGGCCTGTCGCAGCTGGCCGTCGGCTCGGCGCTGACCCCGCTGCTGATCATGCTCTCGGTCCGCAAGATCAGACGGCGCGGCCGGGCGAAGGACGGCGCCGAGTGAGGACGAAGGAGGGTGCGAGGTGAACCGGCTGCGGCTGTGGCTGCTGGCCGTCGGCGGCGGGGGCATGGCCGCCCTGCTCGTCGCCGCCTGCCTCGACCTGCCGGACTTCGGCGGCAGGCGGCACCCGTACGGCGAACGGGCCGTCCACGCCTCCCTCGACCGGCACACCGCCAACACCATCGCCTCCGTCAACTTCGACCAGCGGGCCTACGACACCCTCGGCGAGATGAGCATCCTGTTCGCCGCCGTCCTCGGCTGCGTGGTGCTGCTGCGCCAGGCCCGCGACGAGCACCGCGCCCCGCCCGAACCCGCCGAGGTGGCCCGGCCGGTGCGCCGCTACGCCCTGATCGCGCTGCCCGTCGCCCTGGTCACCGGCCTCTATGTGATCGCCCACGGCCAGCTCAGCCCGGGCGGCGGTTTCCAGGGCGGGGTCGTCGCCGCGACCGCCCTGCACCTGCTCTACCTCGGCGCCGACTACCGGGCGCTGGAACGGGTCCGCCCGCTCGCCGTCTACGAGACCTCCGACGCCGTCGCCGTCTGCGCCTACCTCGTGCTGGGCCTCGCCGGAGTCCTCGCCGGCACCGCGTTCCTGGCCAACACGCTGCTGCCGTACGGCACCTTCAACACGCTGTCCTCCGGCGGCACCGTCCCCCTGCTGAACGCGGCCATCGGCATGGAGGTGGCGAGCGCGGCCGTCGTCCTGCTCGCCCATTTCCTGGACCAGGCCGTCGAGATCGAGGAGGAGCACGGCAGGTGAGAACACCGTGATGCACACCCTTCCCTACCTGATCGCCGCCTACGTCTTCCTGACGGGTTGCTACGGGCTCGCCACCAGCCGCAACCTCGTCCACGCCGTCGGCTGCCTCGCGGTCTGCCAGTCCGCCACCTACGTCCTGCTGCTGGCGGTCGGCTACCGCGACGGCGCGACCGCGCCCGTCTTCTCCGACCTGGAGCCCGGCTCCCGGCCGGTGGTCGACCCCGTGGTGCAGGCCCTCACCCTCACCGACATCGTCGTCGGCGCCACCGTCACCGCGCTGCTGCTCGCCCTGGTCCTGCAGATCGCCAAACGGCACGGCACGGTCGACCCCGACGAACTGCGGGAGCTGCGCGGCTGATGCACCATCTGCTCCCGCTGCTCGTCGCGTTCCCGCTGTTCGGGGCCGCCCTGCTGGTGGTCACCGGACGCCATCTGCCGCGGGTCGCCGTCGAGATCACCGGCTTCGTGGTCTCCGGCGGTACGGCCGCCCTCGCGCTGATGCTGCTGCTGAACTCCTCACCGCCGATGGTCGAGTGGGTCGGCGGCTGGCTGCCCGTCGACGGAGAGAGCGTCGGCATCGTCGTGGTCGGCGACGGCCCCGCGCTCGGCATGGCCGCGCTGGCCTCGCTGCTGACGCTCGCCGCCCTCGCCTACTCCTGGCGCTACTTCGATGCGCCCCCGCACGGCCGCACCGGCGCGTTCACCGCGCTGATGCTGGTCTTCCAGGGCGCCATGTGCGGATTCGCCCTCGCGGGCGACCTGTTCAACGCGTTCGTGTTCTTCGAGCTGATGAGCGTGGTGGCCTACGCCCTGACCGGCTACCGCATCGACGAGGCCAAGGCCGTCCAGGGCGCCCTGACCTTCGGCGTCGTCAACTCCCTCGGCGCGTACGCCATGCTGCTGGGCATCGGCCTGCTGTACGCCCGCACCGGCGAGCTGTCCATGTCGAAGATCGGGCGCGGCCTCGACGCGCACGGCGGGCCGGACGCCCTCGTCCTCGCCTCCTTCGTGCTGGTCCTGACCGGACTGCTGGTGAAGGCGGCCGCCGTGCCCTTCCACTTCTGGCTGCCGGACGCGCACGCCGTCGCCCCCACCCCGGTCTGCATGCTGCTCTCCGGGGTGATGGTCGAACTCGGTGCCTACGGTGTCTGGCGGGTGTACGGCACCGTTTTCGCCGGGCCGGGCGGCATCCCCGCCGCCGACCTGACCCGGGCCCTGGTGACCCTAGGCACGCTCACCGCCGCCATCGGCGCCGTCATGTGCTGGTACCAGCGGCACATCAAACGGCTGCTCGCCTACTCCACCGTCGCCCACACCGGCCTGTTCCTCATCGGCCTCGGCGTCCTCACCCCCGAGGGCGACGACGGGGTCGCCCTTTACCTCCTCGGGCACGCCGGGGTGAAGGCGGCGCTGTTCGCCTGCACGGGCGTCCTGCTCGACCGGTACGGCAGCGTCGACGAGCACGCGCTGCACGGCCGCGCCCGCTCGCTGCACGCCACCGGGGTGATGTTCGCCGTCGGCGCCCTCGGCCTCGCGGGCCTGCCGCCGTTCGGTACCGCACTCGGCAAGTCGGTCACCGAGGAGGCGGTCGGCGGCCCGCTCACCGTGGTGTACGTGGCCGCCTCCGCGATCACCGCGGGCGCCGTCCTGCGGGTCACCGCCCGCGTGTTCCTCGGGCTCGGCCCGCGCCCGCGGGACGCCGAGTACGAGACCAGCGGATCCGACGAGAAGCCCGAGACCGGCAGCCTGCTGCGCCGGATCCCGGACACCATGACGACGGTGCCCGCGGTGCTGCTGGCCGGCGCCTTCGCCGTCGGTGTGGCGCCCGGCTTCGGCGACCTGGTGGCCCGCTCCGTCAACGAGGCCGGCTCGGGCGGCGCCCACGCCTCCGCGCACTGGACGGCGCACGGCGCCCTGCTGGGAGTGGCCTCCACCGCGCTGGCCGCGGCCCTCGCCGGCCTCGCCGTGACCCGCCCGCGCTGGGTGGCCGCCCCCGACTGGGCCGCGCCCCTGCGCCACCTGCAGTCCGGCCACGTCGGCGACTACGTGGCCTGGCTGCTGGCCGGCGCCACGGTGCTGGGGGCACTGGTGCTGCCGGGGGTGCTCGGCGGCTGACGGCCCCCGGCCCGCTCAGGAGCCGTAGTCGACGTGCACCTCCTTGAAGCCGAGC
Organism: Streptomyces sp. NPDC031379; assembly: GCF_055569615.1. NCBI lineage: Bacteria > Bacillati > Actinomycetota > Actinomycetes > Kitasatosporales > Streptomycetaceae > Streptomyces > Streptomyces sp. NPDC031379. Next base: position 282,962 of record NZ_JBVIIT010000005.1, read on the forward strand.
GAGCGCAGCAGGCCCTGCAGCATGCCGGTGGTGTTGGTCTCGGCGCGGGCGGTGAGCCCGCTGTCGCGGGCCGCGTCGCCGATGTGCCGCACGGCGACCCTCTGCACGGCCTGCTCGCTGTTGGGGTTGTCCGAGAACAGGTCGCCGAGCCGGTCCAGCAGCCCGCGCTGCTTGGAGACGGCGTAGGAGTGGTCGGGGTCGAGGGCGGGTCTGCCGAGCCGCGCGTGCGGCAGCCGGAGCGTGGCGGACGTACGGTCGCCGTCGACCCGCACGTCCCGCTCGCCGACCCGGCCCAGGTCGACATAGGCGTCCACGGTGCCCGCGCCGACGTACAGGGTGCGGGTGCCGCGGATGGCGTCGGGCAGGAACTTCGCGTCCTTGTCCAGGTCCACGACGACCTGGAAGTTGCCCGAGGCCGCGTTGTAACGGCTCATGTCCTGGAGGGACTTCAGGAGTGCGGGACCGGAACGGTCGTGCGTCTCGGTGCCGAACAGGTCCTTGATGCCCGGCAGCACGGCCAGCCGGATTCCGGCGAACAGCACGGCGAGCACCAGGACGAGCGCGGCGAGGGCCTTGGCCCAGCCGGGCAGGCGTCTGTCGGAAGTCGTCATCGCGGCGGTCCTCCTTCCTGCTGTCCGGATGCCCGCCGACCGCCGTCACAGACCGCCGAGCCGGCCGAATGGCACCCATGACGTAGGCGCAGGGTCCGTCCCGGTGCCCGGCTTCCACCTGGCCGGTGTTCACAGCGAGCCGGACGCGGCCTCGGTCTCGGCCAGGGCCGCGTCCGGCGTCGGATGCGGCGGCAGCAGCCGGGCCAGGCCGGTCACCCGGAAGACGCGCAGGGTCAGCGGGTGGGTGCACACCAGGTGCAGCCGCCCGCCGCGCTCCAGGACCCGGGCGCGGGCCCGGTAGAGCAGCCGCAGCCCCGAGCAGTCGAAGAACTCCACCGGCCGCAGATCGATCACGACCCGGGCGCCGGTGCGCTGGGTGACGCGGTCCACCAGGGGACCCAGTTCCGCCGCCGCGGCGATGTCGATCTCGCCGCGGAACTCCAGCACCGTGTAGCCGCGGTGCTCGTGCACCCGCAGATGCCGGGTGCGCGGTGCGGGCTCGTCTCGCACGACGGCATCACCTCCCACCCGCGCCCGGACATCGGTTCCCCGATCGTCAAGTTACCCTCGATGGAAGGAATTTGAGCATGTTCGATTGACATATGTCTTCGAGTTTGTGGCGTCTTATGGCGCGGGCCGGGTGACCCGGCCCGCGCGCACCGGCCGGTTCCGGGCCCGGAACCGGTCAGTCGACCAGCAGCACCAGCTTCCCCGTCGTGCGCCCGGTGTCGCCCAGCTCGTGCGCCTTCGCCGCGTCGGCCAGCGGGAACGTCCCGGCGATCGTCGCCTTCAGCTTCCCCGACTCCGCCAGCTCGGCGACCGCCCGCATCCCGGCGCGGTCGGCGTCGACCAGCATGCGCACCGCCCGGACGCCGAGCCGCTCGGCCTCCGCGTAGAACTCGTCGGAGCCCATCGGGAGGATCGACACCACGACACCGCCCGGCCGCAGCACCCGCAGCGACTGCACGGACGTCTCCCCGCCGAGCGTGTCCAGGACGACGTCCACGTCCCGCACCGCCTCCGTCACGTCGGTGGAGTGGTAGTCGACGGGCTCGTCCACGCCGATCTCCCGCAGGAAGTCGTGCTTGCCCGCGCTCGCCGTGCCGATCACGTACGCGCCGCGCGCCTTGGCGATCTGCACGGCCACGTGTCCGACCCCGCCGGCCGCCGCGTGGATCAGCACCCGCTGCCCCGGCCGCACGTCCGCGTGCTCGGTCAGCGCCTGCCAGGCGGTCAGGGACACCAGCGGCAGCGCGCCCGCCTGGGTGTGGTCGAGCGACGCCGGCTTGTGCGTCAGGGCGCGGACCGGGGCGATCACGTACTCGGCGTGCGAGCCGTGGCCGTAGGGGTAGGGCAGCATGCCGAAGACCTGGTCCCCGGGCCGGAAGGCGGCCACGCCGATCCCGGTCTCGGCGACCTCGCCCGAGACGTCCCAGCCGAGGACGAACGGGGGCCGGCCCAGGAACCCGCCGGTGGCGCGGTGCTTCCAGTCGGTCGGGTTCACCCCGGCGGCCCGCACCCGCACCAGCACCTGGTTCGGGCCCGGCTTCGGCCGTTCCACCTGTACTTCCTTCAGGACCTCGGGACCGCCGAGGACGTCCTGGCCGATGGCTCGCATCGTGTTCACATCGCTCATGGTCACCCAGCCTGCCGGGATTCGCACGCTCGGTAAATGGCATGATTGCCAAGCTCCGATAGAATCCTGCCATGCCTGATCTGCAGCTGCGCGCCCGGCGCCCGGAACGGGTGGTCGTCCTCGCCCTCGACGGCGTCTACCCCTTCGAACTGGGCATCCCCAGCCGCATCTTCGGCGCGGCCGACGGCCACTACGAGGTGCTGACCTGCTCCGTCGACGGACGGCCGGTGCGCACCGACGCCGACTTCACCGTCGGTGTCGCACACGGCCCCGAGATCCTTCAGGACGCCGACACGGTCGTCGTCGCCGCCATGGCGACCGGCTACATCCCCACCGAGCTGCCGGACGACGTCGCCGCGGCGCTGGCCCGCATCCGCCCGGACGCCCGGATCGTCTCCATCTGCACGGCGGCCTTCGTCCTGGCCGCGGCCGGCCTGCTGGACGGCCGCCGGGCGACCACGCACTGGCAGGTCGCCGCCGCGTTCCGCCGCCGCTTCCCGCGGGTCGACCTCGACCCGGACGTCCTCTTCGTCGACGACGGCCGCATCCTCACCTCGGCCGGCGCCGCCTCCGGTGTCGACGTCTGCCTGCACATCGTGCGCACCGACCACGGCAGCGAGCTGGCCAACGCCGTCGCCCGCCGCTGTGTCGTCCCCCCGTTCCGGGACGGCGGCCAGGCCCAGTACATCGAGCAGCCGGTCCCCGTCAGCGGCGCCGCGAGCACGGCGGACACCCGAGTCTGGGCACTGGAGCGGCTGGACGAGCCGCTCACCCTGGCCGATCTCGCCGGACACGCCCGGATGAGCCTGCGCACCTTCGCCCGCCGCTTCAACGACGAGGTCGGACTCAGCCCCGGCCGCTGGCTGATCCAGCAGCGGGTGGCCCGCGCCCGGCACCTGCTCGAGTCCAGCGACCTGTCCGTGGACCGGATCGCCGGAGAGGTCGGCTTCGCCACCGGCGCCTCGCTGCGCCAGCACCTGCACGCGGCGATCGGCGTCTCCCCGCAGGCGTACCGCAGGACGTTCCAGCGGGCCCGCTGAACGTTCCGGCCCGACCCGGCGTCGAAGGACCGCACACAGCACCGGGGAACAGGGGCGGGACATGCGTGGAGGACTCGTGGCAGCGGCGGTACTGACGGCTGTGACGGTGGTGGGGTGCGACGACGGCTCCCGGCCGGACCTGGTGCTGAAGGGGACCCCGCCGGCGACCCCGTACAGCGGCCCGCTCCACCTCCCCACCAAGGACGTCGACGGCAGCGGCCCCCGGGCGCTGCGCCTGGCCTCCGGGGCCGCCGGCCGGGCGCTGGAGTGCGACGGTGAGATCTTCGAGGGTGCCGGACCCGACGGGTGGAGCGCGTCCGACGGCGGGGACACGCCGGAGGAGGGGCTCGCCTTCTACTTCGACATGGTCCAGCCCGAGGAACCCGACCACGGCTACCGGGTGGAGCGCGAGGAGGCGGACCGGGTGCTGTACTCCTTCGACGTCGGCGGCCGTACCAAGGTGGCCGTCGTGGTGGCCAAGGACCAGAAGAACCGGCCCGGCTGGGGCCCCGAGACGAGCGCCTCCTGCGACCCCGCCGAACTCCCCGCGAGCTTCACGGACGGCAAGGGCTGGGAGATCTGGACGGACCGGGCGGGCAGGAGGGTCCCCGTGAGCAGGCTCAGCAGCTCGCCGGGAGCGGAGCACTGCGGCTGGGAGTCCACCTCGTTCCTCTCCCTGGACGACCGCACGTACGTCCGCGACCCCGAGGGCGTGCTCGCCGGCGAGGGACTGCTCCGGGGGCCGTACCGCACGAAGATCCGCATGCCCGCCGACGCCCACGACACCGGGTACCACCACCGCGGCCGGCGGCTGTGGCTGACGGACGACAAGGCGACCGCCTACGTCCGCACGGCCGACGGTGTGGAGGCCTGGCCGTTGCTCAAGAAGGACGTCGGCTGCCGCTGACCGGTCACCGGCTGCGGTGCAGGGCGGCCAGCAACTGCCAGACCTGGTCGGCGACTTCGTCCGGCGAGGCGTCCAGCAGTCCGTGCAGCCAGTCCGCGAGGACCCCCGCGAAGGTCGCGGCCACGGCCGAGGCGACCAGCGGGGCGTCCGCCGCGCCCACCAGTTCACGCTCGGCCAGGCTGCGGGCCCGCAGGTCCCGGTGCAGCACCCTGCCGAGCGGCCCGCCGCCGCCCGGGGACAGCAGGGCACGGTACAGGCCCGCGTGCGGGGCGAGACCGGCGAAGAACTCCCTGAGGGCGGGCGGGGCGTTGAGCGGATCGGGCCGGCCCCGCCAGGCGTGCAGCGCGTCCACCGCCTGCCGTACGACGTCCGCGCACGCGTCGACCGCGAGCGCCTCCAGGCCGTCGTAGTGGACGTAGAAGGTGGCCCGGCCGACACCGGCCCGGCGCACCAGCGCGGCCACGCCCACCTGCTCCAGCGGGCGTTCGGCGCACTCCGTGAACAGTGCCTCCCGCAGCCGCGCCCGGGTGCGTGCGGCCCGCGGGTCCTCGGGCGGGGTCCGGGTCATCGCGCGACCAGCACCGCGGCCAGGGCCAGCGCGCCCGGCAGGGCCTGGGCGAACAGGATGCGGCGGTTGGCCGTGACCGCCCCGAACACTCCCGCCACCACCACGCACGACAGGAAGAACACGCGTACCGGGAACCCGGTCGGGTCGCCCGCGACCAGCCCCCAGACCAGGCCGGCCGCGAGAAACCCGTTGTAGAGCCCCTGGTTGGCGGCCAGCGGAGCCGTCGCCCGGGCCAGCTCCGGAGGGAACCCATGGAGCGAGCGCCCCGGCTTCTTCTGCCACAGGAACATCTCCAGCACCAGGATGTACGCATGCAGGGCGGCCACCAGGCCGACCAGGACGTTCGCGACGATCTCCATGACCGGCGGACCTCACCTTCTTGGACAGGTGTCCAGCATAACCAGACATCTGTCCAAGAGGTCACTCGGCGGCGTAAGTCACTCGGCGACGTACACCCGCTCGCCCCCGACATAGGTGAGCGCGACGGTCGCCCCCGCGATCTCCTCCGGCGGCCCGGCGAACGGGTCGCGGTCCAGCACCACCAGGTCGGCCAGCGCACCGACGGCCACCCGGCCGCCGTCGTCGAGACGGTTCACGTACGCCGACCCGGCCGTGTACGCCTCCAGCGCCTGCGTGAGCGTGAGCCGCTCGTCGGGCAGGAACACCGGCCTGCCGCCCCCCGGTTCGGTCCGGTTGACCGCGACGTGGATGCCCTGCAGCGGATCGGGGCTGCTCACCGGCCAGTCGCTGCCCGCCGCGAGCCGCGCCCCGGAGCGCAGCAGCGCCCCGAACGGGTACTGCTGGGCGGCCCGTTCGGGCCCGAGGAACGGAATGGTCAGCTCGTCCATCTGCGGTTCGTGCGCGGCCCACAGCGGCTGGATGTTCGCGGTGGCGCCGAGCCGGGCGAACCGGGGCACGTCGTCCGGGTGCACGACCTGCAGGTGCGCGAGGTGCGGCCGGGTGTCGCTCGGCCCGTTGGCCGCGCGGGCCGCCTCGATCGCGTCCAGCGCGTCCCGTACGGCCCGGTCGCCCAGGGCGTGGAAGTGGCACTGGAAGCCGCTCGCGTCCAGCTCGGTGACGTACCTCGGCAGGTGTGCCGGATCGATGAAGCTCTTGCCGCGGTTGGCCGTGGCGCAGCCGCACCGGTCGAGATAGGGGTCGAGCAGCGCGGCCGTGTGGTTCTCGGCGACGCCGTCCAGCATGAGCTTCACGGCGCCCGCCCGGAACCGGCCGTGGCTGAACGCCGCCCGCTTCTCCACGAGTTCGGGGATCTGTTCCGCCCCGCGCTCCCGGTCCCACCACAGGGCACCCACCACCCGGGCGGTGAGCGAGCCGTCCTGGGCGGCGGTGAGATACGCCTGCGCCGGATCGTCCATGCCGAGGAAGTCCCCGACCAGGGCGTCCTGCCAGGCCGTGATACCGAGCGCGTGCAGATGCCGCTGGGCGTGCAGCAGCGCGGCCAGCCGGTCGGCCGCCGTGGCGGGCGGGGTCAGCCGGCCGACCAGCTGCATCGCGCCCTCCTGCAGGGTGCCGGCGGGCGCGCCGGAGGCGTCCCGCTCGATCCGCCCGTCGGCGGGGTCGGGGGTGTCCCGGTCGATGCCGGCCAGTTCCAGGGCCCGGCTGTTGACCCAGGCGCCGTGGTGGTCCCGGTTCGGCAGGTACACCGGCCGGTCCGGCACCACCGCGTCCAGCAGTTCCCTCGTCGGGGTACCGCCCGCGAACGCCTCCATCGACCAGCCGCCGCCGACGATCCACTCCCGCTCGGGGTGGGCGTCGGCGTACGCGCGTACGGCGGCGACGGTCTCCTCGGCCGACGTCGTGCCGGTCAGATCGCATTGGGACAGTTCCAGTCCGGCCGGCACCGGATGGACGTGCGCGTCCTGGAACCCCGGCAGCAGCAGCCGTCCGGCGAGGTCGACCACCTGCGTGCGGGGCCCGGCGAGTTCGCGCACCTCGGCGTGGCCGACGGCCGTGATCCGGTCGCCGGTGACGGCCACGGCGGTAGCGGTCCGGCCTTCGGGGGTGAGGACGGGGCCGCCGGTGAAGAGAAGATCAGCGTGCATGGTGCCTTTCCTTGCGGGTCAGTCGGAGACGGTCAGCAGCCGCGGGGAGTCCGCGTCGGTGCCCTGGCCGGTGCGGAAGTACGGTGACCTGCGCACCCACTTCGCCCAGGCGGCCACCACGAACCCGGACGCGATCATCACCAGCGGCATGAGCAGCAGGAACCAGCCGTTGTCCGCGCTCACCTCGAAGTGGTCGGCGGAGCGGGCGAAGGACCAGCCGAGGTAGCCGCCGAGCCCGAGCAGGGCGAGGGCGCTCAGCGCGGGCAGCACCACCGCCCGCACGCCCTGCCGCCAGTCCTGGCGCAGCAGCGAGCGGAAGCGGACGGCGGCCGCGAGCGCGGTGAGCGCGTACGACAGCGAGACGACGATGCCCACGGCGTTCACCGTCGCCATGATCATGTCGGCGAGGCGCGGGATCACCAGCGCGCCCGCCGCCACCGCCGTGGCCAGCGCCCCGATCAGCAGCGTCCCGGCCGCCGGCGTCCCGTACCGGGAACTGATCCTGGACCACACCGGCCCGAGCGTACGGTCCCGGCTCATGGCGAACATCCCCCGCGCCGTCGGGATGACCCCGGCCTGCAGCGAGGCCACCGCCGAGAACATCAGCGCCACCAGGGGCAGCACGGCCAGCGGCTGGGCGGCCAGCCGGTCGCCGAAGTACGCCAGTCCCTGCGCCCCGTGCCCGGCCAGCTCGTCCTCGGACAGAACCCTTTGGAAGGCGACCGAGCCGAGCAGGAACAGTCCCAGCATCGTCCCGAGGGTGATCAGCCCGGCCCGGGAGGCGTCCCGCGGGTCGCGGACCTCCTCGCTGACGCTGAACGCGGCCTCGAAACCCCAGTAGCAGAACACCGACAGCAGCAGACCCTGTGCCAGCGCGGTCGCCGAGGGGATCGCGAACGGGTCGAACCAGGAGAGCCGGAAGGGATGCGGGCCGGTGACGATGCCGTATCCGCAGAAACCCAGCAGGACCACGTACTCGAAGACCAGCAGCCAGGTCTGCAGCCGGGCCGCGGTCCGCACGCCGGTCACCGCCGTGAGCGTGACCGCGACCAGGACGAGGACGCCCACCGCCGTGGTCTGCGCGGTCGAGCCCGCGTCGAGGGTGAGCGAACCGATCCGGTGCAGACCCGCCCGGCCCGCCAGTTGCAGGATCGCCGAGCCGGTGACCGCCGTGGTGTAGGCGAGAAAGGCGAGGCTCGCCACGAAGTTCACCCAGCCCACCATGAAACCGAGCCAGGGACTGAGCGAACGGCCCACCCAGACATAGCCGTTGCCCGCGTTCGGCTCCACCCGGTTGAGCCGGGAGCAGGCCCCCGCGATGCCGAGGACCGGCAGGAACGCGAGCAGCATGATGGCCGGCAGATGCAGTCCGACCACCCCCGCCGTCACGCCGAGGCCGATGCCGATGCTGGTCGTCGCGGCCGTGCTGGAGGCGGCCACGGCCACGCCGTCCAGCACGCCCAGGGACTTGCGCAGCTCGGGCCGCGCGGGGGGATCCACACCGAAGGGGTTGTCGCTCATGGCCGGCTCTCCGCTCGCACCGGGGGGCCTGGTCGGCCCCGGTGACCGCAGATGAAACCGCCCGCCCGCTTCACAGGTCAACGGTGTTGTCATAAGGTCGGGCGGCCGGGCAGACCGTCGGCCCGTCCAGGACAGGGAGGCCCACCATGAGTGACCGCGTTGTCCCGGCCGCCGCCCGCCGGCGCCGCCGCCCCACCAAGCAGGGTGTCGTCCTGTCCGAGGAACTGATCGTCGGGACCGCCCTCCGGCTCATCGAGGAGCACGGCGCCGACGCCCTCTCCGTGCGCCGCCTCGGCCGGGCCCTCGGCGCGGACCCCAGTTCCCTGTACCGGTACTTCCGGCACACCGACGACCTGATGCTGGCCATCGCCGACGAGCTGATCGGGCGTACCGTGCGGACCTGGCGGCCCAGCGGCGACTGGGCGGCCGACCTGCGCGACATAGGGCTGCGCATGCACGCCGGCGCCCTCGCCCACCCCCGGGCCGCCGTGCTCAGCGCCCACCGCGTCACCGGCCGCACGCACGAGATCCAGGCCGTGGAGAACATCCTCGGCGTGCTGCGCCGGGCCGGGTTCCCGGACCGGGAAGCGGTGCGGATCTACCACGCGTTCGTGGACCAGGCCCTCGCCTTCGGTGCCCTGGACTCCGCGGGCACCTCCCTGCCCCGGGCCGCCCGCGAGGCCGAGACGGAGGTGTGGCGCACGACGTACGGCCGGCTCCCCGCCGACACCCACCCGCACATCGCGGCCGCCGCCCACCACCTCGTCGCCAGCATGCGCGGCAGCTCCTACCCGGCCGCTCTGGACCTGCTCCTCGACGCCGCCCGGACACGCCTTGAGCACATCCGTGCGGGAACCGGGGAGTGACGGCCACACTGGATGTCATCCGCACCCGAGGAGGCCTACGTTCATGACCCCACCGCCGGCCCGCACCGCCGAACAGCGCAAGAAGGACACCCTCCACCGGCTGGAGCACGACGTCGACCTCTGGGTGGCCACGGCCGGACCCGACGGCGGCGCTCCGTACCTCGTACCGCTGTCCTTCGTGTGGGACGGCTCCACCCTCCTGATCGCCACCCCCGCCGAGAGCCCCACCGGCCGCAACCTCGTGGCCACCGGCATCGCCCGCCTCGGCATCGGCCCCACCCGGGACGTCGTCCTCGTCGAGGGCACCGTCCGGGCGGTGCCCCCCGAGGACCTGCCCGAGGAGGACGCCGAGGTGTTCGCCGGTAAGACCGGCTTCGACCCGCGCCGACTCGCCACCCGCTACCTGTACTTCAGCATCACTCCGCGGCGCGTCCAGGCCTGGCGCGAGGCGAACGAGCTGCAGGGCCGGGAGTTGATGCGCGACGGGGAGTGGCTGCTCACCGACTGAAACCGGTGGCCGGGGATATCCGCAGGGGAGAGGCGAACCCCCGGGAGGAAGCATGGCACTGGTCAAGGCGGGCGTCGTGGTGCTGGACTGCGCCGAGCCCGAGAAACTCGCCGAGTTCTACAAGGAGTTGCTGGAGGGAGAGCGGACGGAGGAGTCCGCGAACCTCGTGGAGATCCGGGGCGCCGACGGCGTCCGGCTGGCCTTCCGCCGGGACGTCAACGCCACCCCGCCCAGCTGGCCGCGCCCGGAGAACTCCCTCCAGGTCCACCTCGACTTCCTGGTCGAGGACCTCGACGAGGCCGAGCGCCGGGTGGTGGGACTCGGCGGCCGGCCGATCGAGACGAGGGACGCGGCGGGGCCGTACGAGGAACGCGGCTACGCCGACCCCGCCGGGCACTCCTTCACCCTGCGCCTGAGCCCCATACGGGCCCCCAAACAGGGCTAGGGGGTTTCGTCTGGATCAGGACGATCAGGCCCTCGGGGGTGTCTTCCGGCCATCCGCGACGCCGGAAGAGACCCCCCGAGGACTCAGTCCCGGCCGCCCTTGTCGGTGGCCGGCCACACACCCGTCGACCGGGCGATGGCCTTGGCACCGGTGCGGTCCACGGCGCTGCGCACCACCGCGAAGATCGCGCCCTGGACCGCCGCGGCCAGCAGGATCTCGCCCCAGCCGCGGTCCGGGTCCAGGGCGTCCGGCGCGTCCTCCTCGTGCCGGATCGCCGTCCACGCCTTGCGGAAGGCCATACCGGCCAGTGCACCGCCCACCCAGCTGAGCACGAATCCGACCGGTTGGTAGACGAGGGGAAGCTTCTTCTTCTTGTTCTTGGCCATGTGTGACTCCTTCCTCGTCACGCGGACCTCATGCGGGTCGTCCCAGCGAGGCCACTCGCTCGCCGGAGGGCACCGGACCCGGCGGTGTACCGTCGCCGAAGGGGCGGCCGCCCCACTCCTCCCGGTGATGCGGACTCAGCCAGCCGGCGAGGTCCGGGCCGAGGGGCACGATGCCGGTGGGGTTGATGCCGGTGTGCACCTGGTAGTAGTGCCGCTTGATGTGGTCGAAGTCGACGGTGTCACCGAACCCGGGTGTCTGGAACAGGTCCCTGGCGTACGCCCACAGCACCGGGTTCTCGGCCAGCTTCCAGCGGTTGCACTTGAAGTGACCGTGGTAGACGGCGTCGAACCGGACCAGCGTGGTGAACAGCCGGATGTCCGCCTCGGTGAGGGTGTCGCCGACCAGATACCGCTGTCCGGACAGCCGCTCGGCGAGCAGTTCCAGCCGCCGGAACACCGCCCCGCACGCCTCCTCGTACTCCTTCTGCCCCGTGGCGAACCCGGCACGGTACACGCCGTTGTTCACGTCCCTGTAGACCTCGGCCATCACCTGGTCGATCTCCTCGCGCCGGCCGGCCGGATAGAGATCGGGCGCGCCGGCGCGGTGCAGGGCCGTCCACTCGGTGGCCAGGTCCAGGGTGAGCCGCTGATAGTCGTTGGTGACCAGCTGCCCGCTGGGGACGTCCACGAGCGCGGGTACGCTCACCCCGCCCGGATAGTCCGTCTCCCGGCGGTCGTAGGCCTCGCTCAGGAACCGGATGCCGAGCACCGGGTCGCGGCCGTCCGGGTCCAGGGTGAACCGCCAGCTGCGGTCGTCCTGGATCGGGTCGGCGACCGCCATCGACAGGGCGTCCTCCAGACCCAGCAGCCGGCGCGAGATCACCGCCCGGCTCGCCCACGGACAGGCACGGGAGACCACCAGCCGGTAACGGCCCGCCGCCACCGGCCAGCCGTCCCGGCCGTCGGCGGTGACGCGGTCCTGGAAGTGGCTCCGGGATCGGGTGAACGTCGTGTGGCCGTAAGCCCTGTTGCCGTCGCCGCTCATCTGTCCTCCTCGCCGGCCGGGTACTTCCGGTGCAACGCGTTCCCCTTTTTCCGCCACCCGCACGGTGTGATCCGCACGGCCGGGGGCAGTCGGCGATAGGTGAGCGGGACATCCTCGGAACGGGAGACGGCCGCACGGACGGCCGAGGACGGCGGCGCGGCACACACCCGCGCCACGGTGGCGGACGACGGGCCGCCGGACCGGGCGACGGCGCCGCCCCGCGGCCCGGGAGGCGCGGAGACGGGCCGGCCGGCCCGCTCGGCGGCCGACCGGCACACCCGGATCACCGTCCTCGTGGCGCTGGCCGCCAATCTGGTGATCGCCGTCGCCAAGGCCGTCGGCGGCGTCCTCGCGGGCTCGCCCGCGCTGCTGTCGGAGGCCGCGCACTCCGTCGCCGACAGCCTCAACGAGGTGTTCCTGCTGGCCGCACTGCGCCGCAGCCGCCGCCCCGCCGACGCACGGCACCCCTTCGGCTACGGCAAGGAGCGGTTCTTCTGGTCCCTCCTCGCCGCCGTCGGCATCTTCGTCATGGGCGGCTGCTTCTCCTTCTTCCAGGGCTTCGAGGCGCTGCGCTCGGGCGCCGAGGAGAAGTTCAGCGGCTATGTGGCCGGCCTGATCGTGCTCGGCGTGGCACTGCTCGCCGAGGGCGCCTCGCTGCTGCGGGCCCTGCACCAGGTGCGCCGACAGGGCGGCGGCCTCGGCGGGCTGCGCGACCCGGCGCTGCGGACCGTGGTCGCCGAGGACGGCACGGCGGTGCTGGGCGTGACCCTCGCCCTGGTCGGCATGGCCCTGCACATGGTCACCGGGCAGGTGGTGTGGGAGGCGTCCGCCTCGCTGGCGATCGGCGCGCTGCTGGTGTACGTCGCCTACCGGCTCGGCCGCGACGCCCGCGACCAGCTCATCGGCGAGGCCGCCGACCCGGAGCTGAGCGGCCGGATCCGGTCGCTGCTCGCGGCGCAGCCCGAGATCGACAGTGTGGAGGCACTGTTCACGATGAAGATGGGCCTCGACTCCACGCTGGTGGCCGCGCGCATCGACCTGATGCCGGGCCTGGACAGCGAGCGGGTCGAGGAGGTCGCCGTCCGCATCAAGCGCTCACTGGCCCGGACGTTCCCCGAATCGGACCAGATCTTCCTCGATGTGACCGACCGGCCGGCCGGCGAGGCACAAGAGAGCCCCGCCGCGACGGGGGAACGCGGCGGGGCCTGACGCACGAGTGCCCGCCCCGAGTCGGCCTCACACCTGCCCGGAACAGATTTTTCTAGAACGAACCGGTGCCGGGCCGGAAATCAGCTCTCCTCCAGGGGCTCCAGCACGAACACCGGGATCTCCCGCGAGGTCTTCTTCTGGTAGTCGGCGTACGGCGGATACGCGGCCACGGCCCGCTCCCACCACGCGGATTTCTCCGCGCCGGTCAGTTCACGGGCCCGCATGTCCCGCTTGACCGGGCCGTCCTGCAGCTCGACATGCGGGTCGCCCTTGACGTTGAAGTACCAGACCGGATGCTTGGGCGCCCCGCCCTGCGAGGCGACCACCGCGTACGCCCCCTCGTGCTCCACCCGCATCAGCGGCGTCTTGCGGATCTTCCCGCTCCGCACGCCCCGCGTGGTCAGGACGATCACCGGCAGTCCGGTGTCGAGCAGCGTCGTTCCCTTCGTCCCGCCGGAACTCTCGTACAGCTCGACCTGCTCGCGCACCCACTGGGTCGGGCTCGGCTCGTACTCGCCCTCAAGAGGCATGGGATCCGTCTCCTTCGTCGGTCCAACGGTTGACCGCCACCGCGCTTCAACACCGGTGAGCGCATGAATCATCCGTACCGCGGACGGCTTCGCCCGACCGGGTGATCACCGCACCGCTCACCCCGCCCGCGGCCCGCCCGCATGGCCGCGTACCCCCCTGCCGAGCACGGCCTGGCCGGATTCCGGCCCCGCGACCCCCGCTCTTCGGCCACATCCAGCCGATCAACGAAGCGGCCGGGCACCGGGGCATCTAATGAAGATCGACATGAAGATCGGCTCGATGTACCTCTTCGTCTGCGAGGACTTCCCATGACGGAACTGACGGACACCTCCGGCCCGGTGAACCCGGCCGACGCCGTCGCCTTCCCCCAGGACCGCACCTGTCCCTACGATCCGCCCACCGGGTACGCCCCGGTGCGCGACGGACGAGCCCTGGCCCGCGTCACCCTGTACGACGGTCGACAGGCATGGCTGGTCACCGCGCACGCCACCGCCCGGACCCTGCTCGCCGACCCCCGCCTGTCCACGGACCGCGGCCGCCCGGGTTTCCCCGGCCTCACGCCCGCCTTCGAGGCCATGCGCCACCGCAAGGTGGCCCTGCTCGGGGTGGACGACCCCGAGCACCACCGGCAGCGGCGGATGATGGTCCCGTCGTTCACCCTCAAGCGCGCGGCCGGGATGCGGCCCCTGATCCAGCGCATCGTGGACGAGCGGCTGGACGCGATGATCGCGCAGGGTCCGCCCGCCGAGCTGGTCTCGGCCTTCGCGCTGCCCGTGCCGTCGATGGTGATCTGCGGTCTGCTCGGGGTGCCGTACGCCGACCACGAGTTCTTCGAGGAACAGTCCCGCAGGCTGCTGCGCGGCCCGACGGCCGCCGACAACCAGGACGCCCGCAACCAGCTGGCGCGGTACCTCGGCGAGCTGATCGACGAGAAGGCCAAGGCCCCCGAGCCGGGCGACGGCATCCTCGACGACCTCGTCCGCCACCAGTTCCGCGACGGCACGGTGGACCGCGAGGAACTCGTGGCGCTCGCCGTCATCCTGCTGGTCGCCGGCCACGAGACGACCGCCAACATGATCTCCCTCGGTACCTTCACGCTGCTGCGGCACCCCGACCGGCCGGCCGAGCTGCGCGCCGACCCGGCACTGCTGCCCGCCGCCGTCGAGGAACTGCTGCGGATGCTGTCCATCGCGGAGGGGCTGCAGCGGGTGGCGCTGGAGGACATCGAGATCGCCGGGGTCACGATCCGGGCCGGCGAGGGCGTGCTCTTCGCGACCTCCGTGATCAACCGCGACGCGTCCCTGTACGAGGAGCCCGACACCCTGGACTTCCACCGTCCCGCCCGCCACCACCTGGCGTTCGGCTTCGGCATCCACCAGTGCCTGGGCCAGAACCTGGCCCGCGCGGAGCTGGAGATCGCCCTCGGCAGCCTGCTGACGCGGCTCCCCGGGCTGCGGCTGGCCGCCCCGGCCGAGGAGATCCCCTTCAAACCCGGCGACACGGTCCAGGGGATGCTGGAACTCCCCGTGACCTGGTAAGAGGCTTCGCTCATGCACATCGACATCGACAAGGACGTCTGCATCGGCGCCGGCCAGTGCGCGCTGGCCGCGCCAGGTGTGTTCACCCAGGACGACGACGGCTACAGCACCCTGCTCCCGGGCCGTGAGGACGGCGCGGGCGACCCGATGGTCCGCGTGGCGGTCCAGGCCTGCCCGGTGAGCGCCATCAGCGTGACCGAGTCCGGCGGTTGACGGCCCGGCCGCCCCGGGGCCGGTCCGCAAGGCGTCGATAGGGTGCGCGGATGACCGAACACGCCGCGAAGCCCTTCCTGTACGTCGTCGTCTGCGCGGCCGGCATCGCCGCCGGTGTGTCCCGGCTGATCACCGCCGCGCGGGACCGGGGCTGGGAGGTGGGTGTCATCGCCACACCGGTCGCGATGGGCGGGTTCTTCGACGCCGAGGCCGTCGAGGCGCAGACGGGCCGCCCCGTACGGTCCGCGTGGCGCTCCCCGGCCGACCCCCGCCCGTTCCCGGCGCCGGACGCCGTCGTGGTGGCACCCGCCACCTTCAACACCCTCAACAAATGGGCGGCGGGCCTCGCCGACACCCTCGCCGTCGGCACCCTGTGCGAGGCCGCCGGGCTGGGCGTGCCGATCGCCGTCCTGCCTTGTGTGGCCGACGCGCTGGCCGCCCACCCCGCCTACCGGGACAGCCTGACGCGGCTGCGCGGGATGGGCGTCCGCTTCGGCGCCCCGTACACCGGCGAACCCCGCCCGGACGGACACCGGCCGGAGTTCGCCTGGGAGCGCGCGCTGGACCTGCTGGAGCGGCCCTAGCGGCCCTGGTGTCCTGGCGGCGGCCCTGCGTCCCGGCGCGGCCCCGGCGTTCTGGCGGCGGCCCTGGGGCCGTGGCGGTCCGTCGGTCCTAGCGGCAGGTCAGCGTCGGTCCCGCCACCATGTCGCCGGTGTACAGCTCCTGGCCCTCGGGCAGCCAGTAGCCCAGCTTGGAGACCACGGTGGAGCAGGTCGCGCCGACGGTGACACTGACCCTCACCTTCTCCGGGTGGCCGGGCTGCAGTGCGGTCAGCGCGCAGTTCAGGGAGTGCGGCAGGCGGGTCTTCGCCGGGTACCTGCCCACGAGCGGGTTGCCGCAGCGGGCGTCGGCGGTGGTGATCCGTACGCCGGTGCCCTCCTCGCCGACGAGCCCGAACCGCGCGTCGCCGTCGCCGTCGTCGCTGTCGCGGCGGATCGTGTAGGTCAGCGTGGTCGTGGCCCCCCGGCGCAGCGTCGTGCGGTCGACCGTGACGGCGTGCGTGGCCCTCGCCGCGGGCGCGGTCAGCGACAGTGTGGCCCGCACCGTGCCCGTCAGGTCGACCCCCGCGGGCATCGACCGTACGTGCACGGTGGCGGTGATGTCGTACGTCCCGGGGCCCGGGTACGCGCGCGAGCCGGGCAGCGTGCCGGTGGCCAGCGTCCGGCCGGCGCGGCGGGCCGTCCAGGTGCCCTCGGTGCGGCAGGTGTACCGGACCCGGGCGCCGGCCCGCCGGCAGGTCGCCGCGGCCGAGACGGCCAGTTGCGGGCTGCCGTCGCCCGCGCACAGGCTGACCGCGGCATGCTGGCCGTGGTCGCCGCGCAGCGTGCCGGCGACCGCGCACAGCGTCGCCGGGCCCTCGGGCTCCGCGGCGGACCGTCCCCAGGCCGGGGTGACGAGGGCCAGGGGCAGCAGCGTCGCCCCGGCCAGGGCTCTGAGAGTGGTGGGACGTGTCGGCACCGCGTTCCTCCCGGGTGGCCGAGACCGGTCGGGCGCCGGTCGTCTGCGCCGAGGATGAGCCGACCGCAGGAGCATCGGTCGGCTCCCACGCCGGACGGTCACCTGGGGGCAGCAACCCGTGCGTCCCCGCGCGCCTTGCGGACGTAGCCCGCGCTGCCCGGAGTGGAGACGTCCCGGTCGCGGCGGACGATGCTCAGCCGGTCGCCCCAGTGGGCGAGGGCCGAACGGAGCCCGCCGTCGGTGTACTCGATGTCCACGACCCGGTCGTCGAACGCCTTCGCGTACACCCCGCACTCGTCGTACTGCCCGCACTCCTCCGCCACCGCGAAGTCCAGCCCGGTCCGCTCCCGCCGCCCGGCGAGTTCGGCGGTGTTCTTCTGCCCGATGGCCAGGTGCCGGGCGTGCGCGTGCCGGGAGAGCAGGGTCATGAACGCGGTCGCGTCCTCGGCGGTGAGCAGCCGGCGGGAGCGGGTGTAGCTGTCGTAGTTGTCCGGTTCGACGGCGTCGAAGCCCTTCTTCGCACAGTCGTCGATCCACCGGTTCACGCGCCGCGCCACCCGCTCCCGTAGGGCCGGGGTGCGCAGGTCGAGCAGCGGCTCGTTCCAGTCCTCGTCGATGACGACCTCGCCTTGCGCGTCGCGCAGCAGCAGGTCGGGCGGCCAGGAGGAGCGCTCGGCGGGCTGGGCCTGGAAGGCGTTGACGTAGCAGATGTTGTAGAGGCCCGGGGCGGGGGAGTCGGACCGGTCGCGGCTGACGATCCGCACGCCCTTCGGCGGGGGATAGGCGCCGCCGATCTGGTAGTCGAACCCGGCGTTCCGAGGCGGCAGCCGCAGCGCCGCCGGCTGCGGCGAACCGTCCTCGCCCTCACCGCCGGAGCCGCAGCCGGCCAGCGCCGACACGGCGACGACCAGGGCCGCCGACAGGGCAGCGAGGGTGGTGCGGGAACCCGTGGCGCGGAAGACACCCATGGGGGGCAAGTCGGCTCCATCCTGCCCACGCCGGGCGGCGCGGCACGTGTCAGGATCAAATCGCCCGCATGCTCACACCGTCAAGTCGGCGCCGGACCAGGTCGTAGGCTCGGCGGTGACCATCCTCCCGAAGGCAGGAGCAGCAACGATGCAGTACGTGAAGCTCGGTTCGACGGGCCTGGACGTCTCGCGGATCTGTCTGGGCTGCATGACCTACGGGCTACCGGACCGCGGCACGCACGAATGGACCCTCGACGAGGACGCCTCCCGCCCGCTGATCCGGCAGGCGCTGGAGGCGGGCGTCAACTTCTTCGACACCGCCAACGTCTACTCCGACGGCACCAGCGAGGAGATCGTCGGCAAGGCACTGCGCGACTTCGCCGACCGCGACGAGATCGTCCTCGCCACCAAGGTGAACGGCCGGATGCGGCCGGGCCCCAACGGCGGCGGCCTGTCGCGGAAGGCCGTCATGAGCGAGATCGACCACAGCCTGCGCCGGCTCGGCACGGACTACGTCGACCTCTACCAGATCCACCGCTACGACCACGCGACTCCCGTCGAGGAGACGATGGAGGCGCTGCACGACCTGGTCAAGGCGGGCAAGGTCCGCTACATCGGGGCGAGTTCGATGTACGCGTGGGAGTTCTCCAAGGCGCAGTACACCGCCGAGCGGCACGGCTGGACGAAGTTCGTGTCCATGCAGAACCACTACAACCTGCTCTACCGCGAGGAGGAGCGGGAGATGCTGCCGCTCTGCGCGGACCAGGGTGTCGGCGTGCTGCCGTGGAGCCCGCTCGCCCGGGGCCGGCTGACCCGCGACTGGGGCACGGTCACCGAGCGCAGCTCCACCGACGACTTCGGCAGCCGCCTGTATCTGGAGAGCGACCGCGCGATCGTCGAGGCCGTCACCCGGATCGCGAACGACCGCGGTGTGCCCCGGGCCCAGGTGGCCCTCGCCTGGCTGCTGCACCAGGACACGGTGGCGGCACCCATCGTCGGTGCCGCCAGGCCGGGACACATCGAGGACGCGGTGGCCGCCGTCGAACTTCGCTTGAGCGACAAGGAGATCGAGGAGCTGGAGCGGCCCTACACCCCGCGCGCCGTCAGCGGCCACTGACCGGTCGGTGGGGTCCGTGCGGTGCGAACTCCGTGCCGCACGGACCGGCGCCCTCGCTCTCCGGCAGCGCCACCCGCTCACCCGACATCGTCAGGGTCCGGTAGTACGACCCGTTGCGTGTGGCCCAACGTCCCACATAGTGCCCGATGAACGAGCGCCGGAACCGGTCGGCGGTGCGGTTGGGTGCCGACCCGTGCACCAGACTGCCGTTGAAGAACAGCGCGTCGCCCGGCGCCAGATCCACGGGCACCGGGACGAGTCCGGGCGGCGGGGGCACGTACTCGCGGGCGAACGACAGCTCGGCGTCGGCCACCTCGGGTCGAGCCCGCCGTTGTCCCGGTCGATCGGCTCGCAGGCCACCCACGCGACCACACAGGTGCCCCGCTCCGCCCGCAGAGAGAAGCTGTCCTGGTGCAGTGCCTGCCCGCGCGCCCCCGGCGGCTTGAAGTAGAACATGCTCTGGGCGGCCAGCACCTCTCCCCGAACAGTGCCTCCAGCACGGTCCGCAGCCGGGCGTCCAGCAGGAACTCGCGTGGCACGGCACTGAATTCGTGCGGCTGCGTCACCCGCGGATACCGGCGCAGCGGATCGGGATCGGCCGGGTCGGGCGCGAAGTGTCCCGGCACGGGCCCCGCGGCGTGCAGCGCACCTGTACGCGGCTCCCGCTCTCCCCGGTGCCCTGTGCCACCGGATCGAGGCGGCGTTCGGCCGGATGCTCGCCGCCTCCGCCGTGCGGACGGCCCCCGTCGGACCGGGCGTCGACGCCCGGGTGCGCCGCGCCGAGGAGTTGATCGCCGCCGACCCCGGAGCCCCGCACACCGTCCGCTCGCTCGCCGCCCCGGCTGCTGGAGGCCTCCGATCTGACGGTGGAACGGGTGGCGGCGGCCTCCGGATTCCCGAGCCCATTCCACTTCAGCCGGGTCTTCCGGGCGCGCTACGGGGCGCCGCCCGGTGCCTACCGGGCGGGCGAACGGCCGTAATTGGAAGAAAGGGATTCCTTTGACTTCACGTCAATAGGGAAACCGCTTCTTCCCGCGTCGCCGATAATTGAGAGATCTCTTGTTACCGCGTGTTGGTCTGTGTAAAAGTGTGCGCTGTCGGCGCACGGTCGCAAAACAATTCCCGCGATACGCGCCAGGCTGCTCCCCGTACACCCCCCACGCTTCAAAAGAGCCGCCTCAGGTGGACGTTCGAGCTGCCCACGACCTCCCCCCACCCATTGGTATGGACTAATTCCGTATCGCATCTGGAGGAATGCAGCCGTGAATGAGGCAGGCCCGTCGGACGAGCAGCTGAGTGCCGAACTGAACAAGTGGACCGGTACGACGCCCGCGCTCCATCCCGTCGGTGAACTCCTCGACCGGCACTGGGAGGCGGCCTTCGCCTACGCCCGGCTGTGCACCGACGGACCGCGTGCCGCCGGCATGCTCACCACGGCCGCCTTCACCCGGCTCTTCGGCGAATCGCTCCGGCAACACGGCCCGGGCGCCGCCTGGCGCCCCCAGGTCCTCGTCACCGTCCGCCGGATCGCGGCCGAGTGGGACACCGACGGCCGCCACGAACTCCTCCACCCGGCGCTGCGGTCGGGCGGCGGCACCGGCGAGCGCGCCGCCGCCCGACTGCTGCCGCCTCCCGGCCGGCGGCTGCTGTCCCGCGCGTTCCAGCGGGTGCCCCAGACCTCCCGCGCGGTCCTGTGGCACACGGAGGTCGAGGCCGAACCCCCGACGGTGCCCGCCGCGCTCCTCGGCCTCGACGAGGAGGACGTGCGCGTCGAACTCCGCCGGGCCCGCGAACGGCTGCGCGAGGAATGCCTCCAGGCGCACCGCGAACTCGCCCCCGAGGCCGAGTGCCGCCGCTACCTGCGCATGCTCGACGTGACCTTCCGCCGCGGCGGCGTCGCCATCGACCCGGACCTGGACCAGCACCTGGCCCGCTGCACGCACTGCAGCCGGACCGCCGACCAACTCGCCCGGTTCAACACGGGCCTCGGGCTCGCGCTCGCCGAGGCGGTGCTCGGCTGGGGAGCCCGTGCCTACGCGGAGTCCCGGGCGAACCGCGCCGGGACGCCGGCCGAACCGCCCCCGGCCCCCGCCGCCTTCGCACCCCCGGCCGGCGAGCCCTTCGCACCCCTGGCCGGCGAGGCCTTCGCCCCCACGGTGGGCGAGCCCTTCACTCCCACGGCCGAGCCCTTCGCCCCCACCGGAGCGGGGCTCCCCGGCGGCTCCGCCGACCCCGCCGACCCGGCCCGCGCCCACCGGGCCGCCGTCCCCGACCGTTCCGCGGACCGCGCCGAGCCCGCCGTCTCCCGCCGTTCCGCGCAGCGCGCCGCCCGGCGCGCCCGGCGCCGCAATCTCGCGCTGGCCGTCGTCACCGTCAGCGGCCTGGTCGTGCTGCCCCTGGTGCTGTGGTCGGTGCTCGGCTCCGACGGGACCCCGGCCCCCGACCCTGGCGGCACCGCCTCCCGGGCACCGGGCAAGGACTCCGCCTCCCCGGGCGCGTCCTGGGCCGGTGCCGGCCAGGGCGCCCTGCACGGCCGGCTGCACAACCTCGCCTCCGGCCTGTGCGTCGGTCTCGTCGGCGAGAAGGCCGTCGCGGGCGCCGAGACCGAACTCACCGGATGCTCCACGACACCGAGCCAGCAGTGGACCTACGAGACCGACGGGCTCCTGCGCAACAACGCGTCCCCCGACCTGTGCCTGGACTCCCGCCTCGGCTACTCGGTGCGCCTCGCCCCCTGTGCGGCCACCGGCACGGCCGCCAGGAACATCCGCTACGACTTCACTCTCCAGGGTGCCCTCGTACCCCGATGGAACCAGGAGCTGGCCCTCACCCCGGCCGCCACCGACGGCTCCGGCGCGCTGGTCCTCAAGACCCGTGCCACCGGCGCCGCCCAGCGCTGGTCCGTCGACACCGCCAAACCCGACCTGGAGATGCAGAACGTCAACTGGGGCAGCGACAGCGCGCTTTCCCCGACGGCCCCCGCACCGTCCACGGCTCCCCGGACGACGTCCACGCCCAAGGCCTCCAGAACGACCCCCACGCCCACCCCCACGCCGACCGGGCCGAGCCCGGCACCCACACCGTCGCGCACGATCGACTTCTGCTCGGCGTACCCCTACTACTGCGGCGGGGGCTACGGAGGCGACGGGCGCCACCACCGCTGACTCAGGGACGGTGCGGCGGCGCGGGCGGGATCGTCCCCAGGCCCGGGGCCGGTTCCGGCCACACCAGCAGCACCGGGCAGGGCGCGTGGTCGACGGCGAACCGGACGGCCGGGCCGAGGCTGCGCGGCCCGAGCCGAGACCGGTCCCCGTCCCGGGCCAGCACCAGCAGATCGGCCCCCTCGGCGGCGGCCACCACCTCCCGCTCCACCCGGCCCGACCGCTCCTCGCGCGCACAGGGCCGGCCCAGCCGCTGCGCCGCCGCCTCGAGCAGTTCGGCCGCCGAACTCCCGCCGAACGCCTCCAGAAGGTCACCCGGGTCCCTCCCCCAGCCTTCGGCCGGGCGGTGCCCCGCCGGATGCCCGCGACCGAGCAGCCCGGCGAACGCGCCGTGCGCCACGCCCGGCACATCGGGCCCGCTCACATGCAGCAGCACCACCTCGGAGCCGTCCGGCGCATGCCTGCGCACGGCGTCCACGCACGCGGGCCAGGTGCCCTCGACGAGCCAGGCGATCACACGCATCCGGACGGCCTCCCTCGCGGTCGGTGCAAGGGCCCTCGCAGAGCCCTCAGAGAACCTGTAGCGACCCCCACAGTGCCACCACCGCGACCGCGAGGGAGGACGGCACGGCGACCAGACCCAGCCGGGTGAACTCCCGGAGATCCACCTCGTGCTCGTGCTGGTGCACGATCCGCCGCCACAGCAGTGTCGCCAGCGACCCGGCATAGGTCAGGTTCGGGCCGATGTTCACGCCGAGCAGCACCGCGAGGACCGCGCCCGGCCCGGCCGGCGCGGCCAGCGGCAGCAGCACCAGCACCGCGGGCAGGTTGTTGATGAGGTTCGCGAGGACGGCGGCCAGCGCGGCGGTCCCGAGCAGCGCGGGCAGCCCGGTCCCGCCCGGCAGGACGTCGGAGAGCACGTCGTCGAGCCCGTTGTCGACGACCGCCCGGACCACGATGCCGAGCGACAGTACGAACGCGAGAAAGGCCGGGGCCGCCGCCCGTACGACGGTCGGCAAGGTCGCCTTGCGCCGCAGCAGCGCCCGCCCGGCCAGCACCAGTGCGCCCGCCCCGGCCACCCAGGCGGGCTCCACGCCGAACGCCGACGCCACCACGAACCCGGCCAGCGTGCAGCCGACGGTCACCAGCGCGAACAGGGGCGGTCGCACAGTCTCGCCCGAGTAGCTGCCCGCCGGCGCCGCCGCCGCGAGGTCACGGGCGAAGAACCGCCGGAACACGACGTACTCGGCGCCGATCGCCACCAGCCACGGCAGCGCCATCAGCGCCGCGAACCGGGTGAAGCTCAGCCCGCTCGCCGCGAACGCGAGCAGGTTCGTCAGATTGGACACCGGCAGCAGCAGCGACGCCGTGTTGGACAGATGGGTGCACGCGTACACGTGCGGCTTGGGCCGTACGCCCGTCCGCGCGGCCGTGGCGAACACCACCGGGGTGAGCAGCACGACGGTGGCGTCCAGGCTGAGCACGGCGGTGATGGCCGACGCCAGCGCGAACACCGCCGTCAGCAACCGCACCGGCCGCCCCGCCGCCCAGCGGGCCATCCACGCCCCACAGGCCTGGAACAACCCCTCGACGTCACAGAAGTGGGCGATCACCAGCACGGCCGCCAGGAACCCGACGACCGGCCCGAGCCGTTCCGCCTCGGCGCGGGCGTGGTCGAGCGGGATCGCGCCGGACGCGATCGCGATCCCGGCGGCGGGGACGGCCATGACCGCCTCCGGCCACCCGAAGGGCCGTACGACGGCCCAGGCGAGCACGGCGACGAGCAGCACGGCGGACAGGGCCTCGGCGAGCGGGGTGTTCAGGGCGGGTCCCTCCGGGAGATCACGATGGTGCCCGCCCATGAAAACAGACGACGCCGAACCCGTTACGACGTCCGGGTCCCCGCCGCGCCCAGGAACTCGGCCCAGCCGCCCACCGGGGACTGTCCGGGCGTGAGCGTGCGCAGCTTGCGCAGCACCGCCGGGTCCTGCGCCTCCAGCCAGGCCACGAGCTGCTTGAAGGACACGAACCGCACGTCGTCGTACGCGGCCATCTTCCCGATCGCCTCCTCGACGGCGTCCATGTAGATGCCGCCGTTCCAGCGCTCGAAGTGGTTGCCGACGAAGAACGGGGCGCGGTTGCTCTCGTAGGCGCGCCGGAAGCCGGCCAGATAGGTGTCACGGGCCTGAGCGCGCCAGGTGTCGTACCGCGCACGGTCGCCGACCGGGTTCCCGCCCGACTGGTTGAACATCATGTTGTAGTCCATCGACAGCACTTGGAAGGAGTGGCCGGAGAACGGTATGGACTGCAGCGGGAAGTCCCAGATCCGGCCGCCCTGCACCTTGCCCGGCCAGATCTGCAGGCCGCCGGGGGAGCTGGCGTCGTACTTCCAGCCGAGCGCCGCGGCGGTGGGCAGCAGGTTCGCCTGGCCTTCCAGACAGGGGGTGCGGCCGCCGACCAGCTCCTTGCGGTAGTCGAAGGGCAGGGGTTCGAGGTCGGTGAAGCCGGTGTTGGTCTTCCACCGGGTGACGAAGCCGACCGCCTGCTCGATCTCGCTGCGCCACTCGGCCGGGGACCAGTTGCGCACACCGGTCGCGCCGCAGAAATGCCCGTTGAAGTGGGTGCCGATCTCATGGCCCTCCAGCCAGGCCGCGCGCACCTGCTGGAGCGTGGCGTGGATGTGCCGGTCGGCGAGGTAGCCGATCGCGGACGCGCCGACCGGGTGCTGCGGCGGGTGGTACAGGTGCTTCTTGGACTCGGGCAGCGTGTAGATGCCGCTGAGGAAGAAGGTCATGCCGGCGCCGTGGTCGGCGGCCACCTTGCGGAAGCGGGAGAAGAGCTTGTTGCTCACCTCGCCCGCGCCGTCCCACGAGAACACCACGAACTGCGGGGGCTTCTGCCCCGGCCGCAGCCTGGCCGGCTTCGGCTGGTGCGGCTGGGCGCCGGTGTCGGCGGTGGAGCCGTCGCCGATCGGCTTCACCGGCCGGGCCCGCGCGGTGCCCCGGCCGTCCGCCGGATCCGGTCCGTCGACCTTCAGGCCGGTGCCGGAGGAGCAGGCGGACAGCGCGCCCAGGGCGCCCGCCGCCGCGCCCGCCGTCAGCATCCGCCTGCGTGAGATCCCGCTCATCGTCTCCCCGATTTCCTCGTCACGGCCCCGGTGCGGGGCCTTTTCGCCGTGCGGTCGAGGGGTTCGATGACGGGGGTCGGTGGAAAGATCGCGGCCTGCGGCGCCTGTTGCCGTCCTGTGACAGTTGTGGCGCGGTCATGACGAACCCCGCTGCCCGGGCGAGGGGGGCAGCGGGGTTCGCGGGGGAGGTGCGGGGTGGGTCAGGGCCCGGTGCCGGGCCTGAGCACCGTCAGGAAGACGGACGAGGAGTTCCCGGACACCGGGACCGGTCCGCCCGACCAGACCACCTTGAGGTGGTCCCGCTCGTCCGGCGGGGTGACCAGCAGCGCGGCCGGTGTGGCCGTCCTGGCGCCGCTGATCTCCGGGTTGGAGAAGGTCAGCCCGGCCCAGGCGCTCTGTCCGGGCTTGAGGGTGACCGTCACCGGCGAGCCCGCCTCACGCCTGGGGTCGGGGCCCAGCTGGGTGCCGGAGCCGTTCACGAAGGCCGCGCCCGGATAGCCGCGCAGGGTGCAGGTCCGGGCGGAGCCGTTGGTGACGACGACGGGGAAGTTCTCCTGGCCGGCGCCCGGATCGTTGCGGCCCACGGAGGCGCGCAGCTCGGAGGTGTGGCACCGGGAACTCGCGGCGCGGGTCGCGGCGGAGGTCCTCCCGCCGTCCGAGGAAGCCGTCGTCCGCGGGGCGGCGGACGAAGCGGCTCCGGTGCCGGCGGAGGCCTCGGCGGACGTGGCGGACGCCGGGCTCTTCGAGGTGCCCGTCGCGGGCGCGGCGGTACCGGACGCCGTCATCGGCGGGCTGCTGTGGACGTCCTGGCCGTCGCCGCAGGCGGTCAGGAGGCCCAGCACGGCGACCGTGCCCACGAGCAGGGCTCCGTGGCGCGCGGACCGGGGGGTGTACACCATGTCGCTCAACACTCCTGGAATTCAGGGGCACGCGACGCACCGCGTGCCTACGGCGCCGGGTGCGCCGTCATGACACTCCGATGCGCCGAACGCCGGAAAAGTTCGGGACACTCAGGGTCTTTTTCCCCGCCTTGACCCGCGGTGCGCGCCGTTCAGGACACCCGCAGCGAACGGAGTATGCCGTCGGTGGCGTCACCGGCGCCCCGCTGGCGCACCTGCACGTACACCTGCGGCCGCGCGGCGCCGCCCGCCGGGGTCAGCGCGGTCTCCGTGACCGAGCCGCCGTCCGGGCAGCCGCTCCAGGCCCGGACCAGCCCGTGCCAGCCGGCACCGGTGAAGGTCCGGCTGCCGGAGTAGCGGCAGCCGGAGTGCGCGAGGGCCTTGACCCGCGCGGTGACGTCGCCGTGCTCACTGACGCCGACGAACACGCCGTCCACGCCGGCCGCCAGATCGGGCCAGCGCGCCAGGTCGTCGGCCACCACCAGGCCCGGCTCGTGCCCCGCCTTCAGGCCGAGCGCACGCGGGTCCCAGCCGGAGCCGCGCACCTCGCGGCCCCAGCCGGCGGGCACCTGGAGGACCACCCGGCCGGTGGCGTCGGTGACCCGCGTCCCGTCCGGCGCGCCGCTGTCGCGCTGCGTCACGACCGTCACCGTCACCGCGGCGGCCGTGGCCGCGAGGAGCGCGGCGAGCGCCAGTGTCACCGTGTTGAGCCGGCCGCGCACCCCGTCCAGCCGCCGCGCGGACCGCGCCGCCCGCGGCCCGGCCGCCAGCCGGTCCAGCTCGTGCGCGAACGCCTGCGCGCCGGGCCAGCGCCGCTCCCGGTCCGGTTCCAGCGCGCGCAGCAGCGCCCGCTCCACGTCCTCGCCCAGGTCCGGCCGCAGCCGCCCGGGCGGTACGACCCTGCCCGGCGCACCCGGCACGCTCCCGGTGACCAGCTCGTACCCGACCGCGCCCAGGCTGTAGACGTCGGCCCGCTCGTCGATGCCCTCCCCGGGCTCGGCCTGCTCCGGTGGCTGATAGCCCGCCGAACCCGCCGCCAGGGTCAGCACGGAGGCCTGGGCGAGGCTCTTCGCCAGACCCAGGTCGGCCAGCAGCACCCGCCGGGTGCCGTCCGGGGCGGTGTGCAGCAGCACGTTGGTCGGCTTGATGTCGCGGTGCACGATGCCCGCCTCGTGCAGCGCGGCGGCGCCGCGCGCGGCCTCGGCCGTCAGCGCCAGCGCGTCCCGCACCGGCAGTGGCCCGGCGGCCAGCAGGTCGGCAAGGGTGCCGCCGTCGGCGTACTCCATCACGAAGTACGGCCTGCCGTCGGGGAGTTCACCGATGTCGTAGACCTGCACCACCCGGCCCGAACCGGCCCGGCGCAGCAGCCGCGCCTCGGACAGGAAGCGCTCCCTGACGTCGAGCCGGTGCGTCCAGTTCTCGGCGAGGACCTTCACCGCGACGGGGGCCTGAAGCTCGGGGTCGTGGGCGAGCCACACCGTGGCGAAGGCGCCGCTGCCCAGCGGCCGTTCGAGACGGTAGCGGCCGATCCGCTCCAGGGGGTGCATACGACTATCATGCCTGCCCTGAGATCGACTTCGACGGGGAGGCTTCCGTGCAGGACCAGGCGCCGATGGAGGACCTCGCCCGGCGCGCCGCGGCCGGCGACAGCGCGGCCCTGGACCGGCTGCTGACCGAGATCCGGCCCGAGGTCGTGCGCCGCTGCGCGCGCTTCCTGCCCTGCCGGGAGGACGCCGAGGAGGCCGCCCAGGACGTGCTGCTCCAGGTGGCCCGGCACATCTCCGCCTTCGAGGGCCGCAGCCGCTTCGGCACCTGGCTGTACACGGTGGTCGCCAACTGCTGTCGGCGGAAGTACCGGGAGCTGAAACGACGAGCCGCCGAACAACCCGCCGCCATCGAGCCCTCCCACGCCGTCGACCCGCGTACCACCAGCGTCATCGCCGGCTCCCGGGTGGACCTCCTGGAGGCGCTGGACCGGCTGGAGCGGGAGCATCCCCACCTGGTCGCGCCGCTGGTCTACCGCGACATCTGCCAGCTGGAGTACGCCGAGGTCGCCGAGCGCGTCGGTATCCCGCTCGGCACCCTCAAGTCCCGCCTGCACGAGGCCCGCAAGCAGGTACGGCCCTGGCTGACGGCCACCTGAGAGCTTCGTCCGGAGCCCCTGGGGGGCCGCCCGGGAGGGCCTACAGGTCCTCCTCGTACAGGGGCAGCTCCGCCCAGATCGTCTTGCCCTCCGGGGTGTGCCGGCTGCCCCACCGCTGGGTGAGCTGGGCGACCAGCAGCAGACCCCGGCCGCCCTCGTCGAAGGTCTTGGCCCGGCGCAGGTGCGGGGCGGTGTGGTTGGTGTCGGAGACCTCGCAGATCAGCGTGGTCGCGTCATGGATCAGCCGCAGCCGGATCGGGCGGGCGCCGTACCGGATGGCGTTGGTGACCAGCTCGCTGACCACCAGCTCCGCCGTGAACGCGGCCTCGCTCAGCCCCCAGGTGTCCAACTGCTCCACGACCTGCTTGCGGATCGGCGCGACCAGCGCCGGATCGGCCGGGATGTCCCAGGTCGCCACCTGCGAGGGGGGCAGACCCTGTGTGCGGGCGAGCAGCAGTGCCACGTCGTCGGCGGCGCCGCCCTGGGGCAGCAGGGCGTGCAGGACGCGGTCGCAGGTGTCGTCCAGGGAGCCCGCGTACGCCTCGAGCGTCTGGTACAGCAGCTCACGGCCGGCGTCCCCGTCCCGGTCCCGGGACACCACCAGGCCGTCCGTGTACAGGGCGACGACGGTGCCTTCGGGCAGGTCCACCTCGGCGGACTCGAACGGCAGCCCGCCGAGGCCCAGCGGGGGACCGGCGGGCAGGTCCAGCAGGTGCGGCCGTCCGCCCGGCCGCATCAGCACCGGCGGCGGATGCCCGGCGCGGGCCAGCGTGCAGCGCCGCGACACCGGGTCGTAGACGGCGTACAGACAGGTCGCGCCGACCTCGCCGGGGCTGCCGTCGCCGCCGGACTCGTCCGACAGCCGCAGCACCAGGTCGTCCAGGTGGGTGAGCAGCTCGTCGGGGGCCAGGTCGATGTCGGCGAGGGTGCGTACGGCGGTGCGCAGCCGCCCCATGGTGGCCGAGGCCTGGATGCCGTGCCCGACGACGTCCCCGACGACCATCGCGACCCGCATCCCGGACAGCGGGATCACGTCGAACCAGTCCCCGCCCACCCCGGCCCGCGCGGCCGGCAGATACCGGGAGGACGCCTTGAGCGCGGCCGTGTGCGGGAGGCTGCGCGGCAGCAGGCTGCGCTGGAGGGCGAGGGCGGTCTCGCGCTCGCGCGAGTAGCGGCGGGCGTTGTCGATGCAGACGGCGGCGCGCGTGGTGATCTCCTCGGCCAGCAGTCTGTCGTCCGCGGTGAACCCGTCCGGGCGCCGGTGCCGGGTGAAGACCGCCACGCCCAGGGTGAGCCCGCGGGCCTGGATGGGCACGGACATCGAGGAGTGGATGCCGAAGGTGCGTACCCGCTCGCTGCGCGCGGTGTTCCAGGTCAGCCACCGTGCCATGTCGCCGGCCGCCATCGACGTGATGATCGTGTGGCCCGCGGTGAGCGAGTCGGCCTGCGGGGAGCCGACCGGGTACTGCTCGGTCTGCCCGGGCTCCATCAACGCCTCCGGCACGCCGCCGAGGACCGACCAGTGGGCGGCCCGGCGCAGGATGACCGGCGCCGTGATGCGGGCCGGGGGTTCCCCGCCGTAGTCCTCGGGGTCCAGCAGATCGATGGTGACGAAGTCGGCCAGCGCGGGCACACACATGTCCGCCAGCTCCTGCGCCGTACGCGTGACGTCGAGCGTGGTGCCGATGCGGACGCTCGCCTCGTTCACCAGCTGCAGCCGCTGGCGGGCCCGGTGGTTGTCGGTGACGTCGTGTGCGGCCAGGCAGACGCCCCGCACCCCGCCCCGCGGGTCCCTGACCGGCGCCATCCGGGCCAGCCAGGCGTGCGCCCGGTCCTCGCCGCCGGTGCGCACGAAGGTCTGCACGTCCAGGGGCTGGCCCGAGGTCAGCACCCGGAGCATGGCCTGCTCCAGCTCCTCGCCCTGCGGCCGGCCGCCGATCTCCGAGGGCCGCAGTCCCCGCACCCGCTCCTCCGGCAGACCGATGACACCGGCCATCGCGTCGTTCATGCGGCGCAGCCGCAGCTCGTCGTCGTACACGGCGACCGCGCACGGCGACTGCATCAGGCTCGCGTCGGCGAGCGGATCGTCCGCCGCGGGCCGCTCGGCGCCCGTCAGCGGGGTGACCACGAGCCAGTCGCCCCGGTGCTCGTCGTGCGGCGGCAGGCGGTGGGCGAGCAGCCACACCGAGACGGTACGGCCGTCCTGGTGGCGCAGTCCGACCGTGCCTTCCCAGCGGACACCCGTGGGCGCGGCGTGGGCACGGCCCCCGGCCAGCAACTCGGTGGCGGGACGGCCCACGACGGCGTCGGCGGGGTGGCCGAGCAGGCGCCGCGCGCCCTCGTTCCACTCCACCAGTGTTCCGTCGTCATCGATGACAGCCCGGGCCGTCGCCGCCTCGTCGAACGGATAGACCCGGCTCATCGTCGCCGCTCCCAAGCGCACACTCACAGTGAACAGGTGGCACCACTTCTGTTCCAGCGTAGTGCTTCCCGCCCTCCCGCGAACCGCGGCCCCCGGCCACTCGGCCGGTGGGTCGAACAGGGTCAAGGGGGAAATCCGGCCGATGCGCCGGCCGGGGCGGCCACGGGGTTCCGGACCCTTGACGATCGTGTGTGGCAGACCGTCAGAGTCTGTTTGTTCGCGATCAGTTGTGAGCACTTCTGGGTCCTGATGAGGCGCCCGAACACCTGACCCCCGACGCCCGCCCGCGAGGGCCGAGGTCGCCGTCCGGGGCGGGCGGGCGTAGGTCCCGGTCGCCGGTGCGGGGACGCAGCGGGCCACCGCGTCGGACAGCCCGGCCGTCCGCACCGTTGACGGGGTGTCACCTCAGGTACAAGCATGGGGCGGTCCGCATCTGGGAGCGCTCCCACGAAGGAAGCGACCCGCACCTCCCCACAGAGGAGCCCAGACGTGCAACGACGCAGAACCGCCCTGCTGCCGATCACCGCCCTGCTGGCGGCGGCCCTCACCGCGCTGCCGGCCGGTTCGGCCGGGGCCGACGAGGTCGAACAGGTCCGGAACGGCACCTTCGACACCACCACCGAACCGTGGTGGACCACGACCGACGTCACCGCGGATCTGTCCGGCGGCCGGCTGTGCGCGGACGTGCCGGGCGGCACCACCAACCGCTGGGACGCGGCCGTGGGGCAGAACGACATCACGCTGGTGAAGGGGGAGTCGTACCGCTTCTCGTTCAAGGCGTCCGGCGCGCCCGAGGGCCAGGTGGTGCGCGCGGTCGTGGGCCTCCAGGTGACCCCCTACGACACCTGGTACGAGGTCAGCCCGCACCTGACCGTCTCCGGTGACGCCTACTCCTACACCTTCACCTCGCCGGTCGACACCACCCAGGCACAGGTCGCCTTCCAGGCCGGCGGCGCGGCGGAGCCCTGGCGGTTCTGCCTGGACGACGTGTCCCTGCTCGGCGGGGTGCCGCCGGAGGTGTACGAGCCGGACACCGGGCCCCGGGTGCGCGTCAACCAGGTCGCCTATCTGCCCGCCGGCCCCAAGAACGCCACCCTCGTCACCGACGCCACCGGCCGGCTGCCCTGGCGGCTGAAGAACGCCGCCGGCGTGACCGTCGCCGGCGGCCGGACCGTGCCGCGCGGCACCGACGCCTCCTCCGGGCAGAACGTCCACACGATCGACTTCGGCGCCTACCGGGGCCGGGGCGAGGGCTTCACGCTGGTCGCCGACGGGGAGACCAGCCGCCCGTTCGACATCGGGACGGAAAGCTATGAGCGACTCCGCCTGGACTCGCTGAAGTACTACTACACCCAGCGCAGCGGGACAGCGATCCGCGACGACCTGCGCCCCGGCTACGGCAGACCCGCCGGGCACCTGAACGCGGCCCCCAACCAGGGCGACGCGGACGTTCCCTGCCGGCCGGGCGAGTGCGACTACACCCTGGACGTGACGGGCGGCTGGTACGACGCCGGCGACCACGGCAAGTACGTCGTCAACGGCGGCATAGCCACCTGGGAGCTGCTGAGCACCTACGAACGTTCCCGGTACGCCCGCACCGGCGAGCCCCGGCGGCTCGGCGACCACAGCCTGGACCTGCCCGAGAGCGGCAACAAGGTGCCCGACGTCCTGGACGAGGCCCGCTGGGAGCTGGAGTTCCTGCTGAAGATGCAGGTGCCGGACGGGCGGCCGCTGGCCGGCATGGCCCACAGCAAGGTGCACGACGCCCAGTGGACCGGGCTGCCGCTGCTGCCCGGCGACGACCCGCAGAAGCGCGAACTGCACGCCCCGACCACCCAGGCCACCTTGAACCTCGCGGCGACCGCCGCCCAGGCCGCCCGCGTGTACCGGCCCTACGACCGGGCGTTCGCGGCCAGGGCCCTGACGGCCGCGCGCAAGGCCTGGCGGGCCGCGCTGGCGCACCCCGGGCTGTACCCCGACCCGAACGACGGCACGGGCGGCGGCGCCTACCCCGACACGGACGCCACCGACGAGTTCTACTGGGCGGCGGCCGAGCTGTATCTCACCACGGGGGAGCGGCAGTTCGCCGACCACGTCCTCGGCTCGCCCGTGCACACCGCCGACATCTTCGGGCCGCTCGGCTTCGACTGGGCCCGCACCGCGGCGGCCGGCCGCCTCGACCTCGCCACCGTACCCAACGGGCTGCCCGGCCGGGACCGGGTCCGCCGCTCGGTGCTCGAGGCCGCGGACACCTATCTCGCCGCGGCCGGCTCCCAGCCGTACGGCATGCCCTACCAGCCCGACGGCACCCTCTACGACTGGGGCTCCAACGCGCAGATCCTGAACAACGCGCACGTCATCGCCACCGCCTACGACCTCACCGGCGCCGCCGCGTACCGCGACGGCGCGATCGAAGCCATGGACTACGTCCTCGGCCGCAACGCCCTCAACATCTCGTACGTCACCGGCTACGGCGAGGTGAACTCCCACCGGCAGCACAGCCGTTGGTACGCCCGTGAACTCGACCCGGGGCTCCCGGACCCGCCGGACGGCACCCTCGCCGGCGGTGCCAACTCGAGCATCCAGGACCCCTACGCACAGAGCAGACTGAAGGGCTGCACGGGCCAGTTCTGCTACATCGACGACATCCAGTCCTGGTCCACCAACGAGACGGCGATCAACTGGAACGCGGCCCTCGCCTGGATGGCGTCCTTCGTCGCCGACCAGGGATAGCCGCCGGCCCGCCGGGCCGGTCAGGCGGCGTCGTGGAAGACCAGACCCAGGGTCCGGCGCCGCCCGGACCGTACGGTGCTCACCCCGTGCCGCATCGCCCCGGCCGACCAGCCGCAACGGGTGCGCACGGGGTGGTCCCGGGTCGTGAACACGAGGCCGTGCCCCTGCCGCAGGGCGGTCGCGGTGCCCCGGGACTGGGCGCGCGGCCGCTGCTCCACCATCAGGAACTCGCCGCCGGTGTAGTCGGTGCCGTACTCGTCCAGGGCGACGACCACCTGGAGCGGAAACACCAGCTCGCCGAACACGTCCCGGTGCAGGGCGTTCCAGTCGCCCGGACCGTAGCTCAGCAGGATCTGCGCCGACCGGTCCTGGCCGGCCGCGTGGCACCGCTCCAGCCACTCGTCGAGGGAGTCGGGCCAGGGGGCCGGGCGGTCCAGCCGGGCCGCCCAGTCCCGGGCGACCGGCAGCAGACGGGGGTAGAGCGCGGCCCGCAGTGCGGCCACCGGGGCGGGCAGGTCGTGGGTGAAGTAGCGGTACTCGCCGGAGCCGAACCGGTGCCGGGCCAGATCGACCGTCGTCCGGAACAGCTCCGGCTTGTCGTACAGGGCGGCCAGGTCCGCGCACTCGGCGGACGTGAGCAGCGGGCCGGTGGGCGCGCTGCCGTGCTCGTCCAGCTCGGCCGCCAGGACGGCCCAGTCCGTGCGGGCGGCCCGGCGGCGGGCCTCGGCCGGGGTGAGGGTCATGGTCACTCCTCCTCGTGCGGGATCAGATCAGGGCCGGCTGTACCGCACCCTCGTGCGTGAGCAGCCACCTCTTGCGCTCGACGCCGCCCGCGTACCCGCGCAGCGAGCCGTCCGCGCCGATCACCCGGTGGCAGGGACGGACGATGAGCAGGGGGTTGGCGCCGAGGGCCCGGCCCACCGCGCGGCTGTCGGGCCGGGGCACGCCGAGCCGGGCCGCCAGCTCGCCGTAGCCGGACGTCGTGCCGTACGGGATCTCGTCCAGGGCCTGCCAGACCGCCTGCTGGAACGGACTGCCCGGCGTGGCGAGCGGCAGGTCGAAGCGGGTCAGGCGGCCCGCGAAGTAGGCGTCCAGCTGCCGGTGGACCTCGGTGAACGGCCGGTCGTCGCGGTCCTGCGGGCGGACGGCGGGCGCCCCGCCCCGCCCCGGTAGGGACAGCGCCGTGAGGGTGTGGCCGGCGGGGGAGACCGAGCCGGTCAGCAGCAGGTCGCCCAGCGGGCTCGGGTGGACGGTGTGGACGGTGCGCGTGCTCATCGGTGCTCCCTTGCGAGACGTCCGTGCGGTTGCTCGGTGCTGTCGAGTCTGCTCCGCCGAACACCGTGGGACCGGCGGAAATCAGACATGACTTTCGGACCCGGGAGGTACCGTGGCGGACAGGGCCTGACCTGCTGGTATTTACGCTTGAGTACCCGCGCGGTACGGTGAGGGGCATGCCAGCTCTCAACGTGGAGTTCAGCGAACGGGAACTAGAGGACCTGCGGCAGATCGCCAAGGAGCGCGGTACGTCGATGAAGGCCCTCGTCCGTGAGGCGGCCGCCGCCGACATCGCCCGGCACCGGGCCCTGCAGGAGGGCGCGGAGGCCTTCCGGCGTTTCTTCGCCGCCCACGCGGAGGAGTTCGCGGAGGCCTTTCCCGACGACGAGCCCCCCGCCACGGGCGAGGCCGCCTGAGTGATGCCCTCCGTCATCCATATCGACGTCCCGTGGCTGCTCCAGCGGCACGAGGAGGTCCTGCCCGACCAGCCCGCCGTGGACGACTTCTCCGCACTGGTCGCCGCCGTGGCCCGGCACCGCGTGGACCCGCCCCGGCTCGGCGTGGACTCCGACCCCGCCTGGCGCGCCGCCGCGCTGCTGCACACGCTCGCCGTGCTCAAGCCGCTGCCCGCGGCCAACGCCCGCTTCGCCTGCGCGACGGCCGTGGCCTACATGTTCGTCAGCGGCGTCGGCATCGACCCGCCCTACGGCGCCCTGGTCGACCTCGCCCGCGACCTGATCTCCGGCAAGACCGACGTGTACGGCGCGGCCGACCGGCTCCGTTCCTGGCAGATCTGAACCCGCCCGGCCGGCCGGCCCCGTTCCGTGCGGACGTGCTCCCCGGCCGGCGGGGGAAGCCGCCGGGGCCGCCGGCCGAGGGCGGGAGGAACAAGGCCGGCGGCCGGTCACGCGCAGGAGAGCCGCCGTCCCGCGCGGGGCCTTCCGAGAGGGCCGGCACCCAGTCCACCACCGGGCCGCACCCCCCGGGAGAGCGCGTGACCCGCCGGTGCGTGCGCTCGCTTCACACGGGGCGCATGAAAAACCGAAAGCCACGGCGGCCGACCGGGCACGCAGGGCCTATTTCTGACTTTCTTTCAAACCTGTCGATGTTGTACGGGTGTCTTGTTGCTCGTGTGGAAGTTGTGCAAGGGTTGTAACGCCCGTGCGGGGGGTAAAGTCCGGGCTTCTTCCGGCAGTTGTGGAACGGGACCGGCCAGGCGCCGGTGAATTCCCGCTCCCCGCGCGCGCCCGAGATAGGCATCTACGCATCACGCACCAAAGGAATCCTTTCAGTGCCCACCCCCCACCCACCTCGTCCCCCCTATCCGCCACCCGGCGGACACCCCGGGGAATCCGACGAGTTGCTCGCCGGCCCGCTGCGCGCCGGCTCCGACGCGGAGGCCTCCAGGTCCGCCGCCCTCCTGATGGCCCGGCACTGGCAGCCCGCGCAGGACTACGCGGTCATCTGCCTGGCCGGGCCCGGGCCCCTCGCCCATATGGTCACCGCCACCGCCTTCCACCAGGTCCTCGGCCGGCTCGCTCTCGGCGAGCCCGCCGCGGCGCTCCGGCCCCGCCTGCTCGCGGCCGTCCGGGACACGGTCGTCAACTGGTCCGGCACGGACCGGATCACCGCCGTGCTGCCCGGACTCGGAAAACCCGCCGGAGGTCGCGGTATACGCGCCGCGAAGACGCTGATAGCGGAAAACCGCGTCCTGTCCGACCGCTCCTTCCACGGACTTCCCCGACCGGAGCAGACGCTGCTGTGGCATGCCGAGGTCGAGGCGGAACCGATATACATCCCGGCCGAACTCCTCGGCATCGACACCGGCGCCGCGACGGCCGCACTCGAACAGGCTCGCGAGAAATTCCGGGAAGGCCTGGTGCGCGCCCATCGGGAACTCGCGCCGGGCAAGGACTGCCGCTACTACAACCGCCTGCTCGACGTTCCGATCCGCCGTGGCGGGACCCTGCTGCCCGACGTCCAGGAGCACCTGGCCGCGTGCGCCTACTGCCGGCACGCGGCCGAGCAACTCGGCCATGCCGAGGCCGCCCTGGGCGTGCTGCTCGCCGAGGCCGTCCTCGGCTGGGGCGCCCGCCGCTACCTCGACTCGCGCCCCGGCCGCCGCCGGCCGGGCCCCGCCCGCGGCGGCTCCCGGCGCTCCGGCGGACGCCGGCGCGGCGGCGGGAAGCCCGGCCTGCTCACCCGTGCCGCCCTGTCCGGCCTCCGTCGGCGCGCGGCCGGGGAATCAGGGCCGCAGGCACGCGTTGCGGCGTCCCGCGGCCGGCGGCACGGCGCCGGAGGGTCCGGGCCGCTCGCCCGTCTGCCGCTGCCGACGCGCCGCGACCCCGGCATCGCCTGGTCCTCCAGAGCGCTGCTCGTCGGAGTCGGCGTGGCCGCGGCCGGGCTGCTGGCCACCGTCGTGGCGATCAGCCTGTGGCCGGACGGCGGATCCGGCACCGACCCGGTCGCCTCCACCGGCGCGGCCGCCGGCACCCAGGGCCCGCCCGTCTCCGGCACCACGCCCGGCACCGCGGGGCTGCCCGCCGCCGGCCGGTCCACCCGGCTGCGCAACGCCGCCGCCGACCTGTGCCTGGACATCGACGGCAGGCCGAGGGCCGGTACCAGTGCGGTCCTCGCCACCTGCTCCTCGGCGGCCACCCAGCAGTGGATGTTCGACGCCGACGGGCTGCTGCGCAGCGCGGCCGACCCGGGTCTGTGCCTGGACTCGCACGCCGACGCCGGCGTGGTGATCCTCGGCGCCTGCGCCGACGCCGCGGCGAAGCGGGGCGACGACGTGCGTTACGAGCGCACCGCCGAGGGCGAGTTGCTGCCCCGCTGGGACCGGACCCTCGCCCTCGCCACCGCCGGCCAGGAAGCCGGCGGCGACCTGGTGGCCAAGGTCCGGGACCGCTCCGCCGGTCAGCGCTGGCTGACCGACTCGCCGACGGCCGGCCCCGGTTCGCTGTCGATCGCCGGTACGCACGGGCCGTCCGCGCGGCCCGCGGAACAGGCCGGGAAGGACACCTGACGCGCCGCCGTGTCCGGGGCCGGGCACTTCGGCCCCGGACACGGCGGGCTCAGGCGGGGTCCTCGACGAGGTCGGCCGCGGAGACCGTGCCGGGGCCGGTGTGTCCCGCGAGCGCGAGGGTCAGGTCCAACTCCGCGAGCACGCACCGGACCACATGCTCCACGCCCGCCTGCCCGTCCAGGCCGAGCCCGTAGACGTACGGCCGGCCCAGCAGCACCGCCCGCGCGCCGAGGGCCAGGGCCTTGAACACGTCGTCACCGGTGCGCACCCCGCTGTCGAACAGCACCGTCAGCCGGTCGCCGACCGCGTCCGCGACCCGGGGCAGGGCGTCGGCCGCCGCGATCGAGCCGGCCACCTGCCGGCCACCGTGGTTGGAGACCACAACGCCGTCCATGCCGGCGTCCTCCGCGAGCCGCGCGTCGTCCGGGTGCAGGACGCCCTTCAGGACGATCGGACCGGCCCAGTGCTCGCGCAGGAAGTCCAGGTCCGGCCAGGTGTGGCTCGGGTCCCCGAAGAGACCGAGGAAGTGCAGTACCGCCGCGTTCGGGTCCTCGTGCACGGGCTTGGCGAGACCCGCCTGGAACGCCGGATCGGTGAAGTAGTTGGCGGTGCCCACCCCGCGCAGGAACGGCAGATACGCCTGGTCCAGATCGCGCGGCCGCCAGGACAGCAGCGGAGTGTCCAGCGTGACGACCAGCACCGAGAACCCGGCCGCCCGCGCACGGCCGAGGAAACTCCGGGTCACCTCACGGTCCTTGCCCCAGTACAGCTGGAACCACCGCTCGGCGTCGCCCATGGCCTTAGCCACCTGCTCCATCGGCGTGCTGGACGCAGAGGACAGGATGTACGGCACGCCCTGCGCGGCGGCGGCCCGGGCGGCAGCGCACTCGGCGTCCGGATGCATGATCGACAGCACGCCGACCGGTGCCAGGGCCAGCGGCGCCGGCAGGGAGCGTCCGAGCACCTCGGCCGACAGGTCCCGCTCGTGCACGTCCCGCAGCATGCGCGGCACGATTCTGCGCCGTGCCAGGGCCGCCCGGTTGGCACGGGCGGTGCTGCCGTCGCCCGCGCTGCCCGCCACATAGCCCACCGGGCCGGGGCCGAGCCGGTGTTCGGCCAGCTCCTCCAGCCGGGTCAGATCGGTGGGGAGCCGGGGCACGGCACCCGCCATCCCGTTCAGATAGATCTCGTACTGGAAGTCCGCCCAGTGCTTCGCCATCCGGCCGTCCCGCCTCTCTGCGCTGAGTGCGTGTCGCAGCCCGACGATACTGGCGGGTAGGCAGGGGTCCGCAGAACCCCTCAGGCGTGAGCGGCCGCCTCGCGCAGGATCTTGGCGAGGGCATGGGGGGTGGAGAACATGGGCCAGTGCCCGGTGTTCAGCTCCACCAGCTCCCAGCGCCCGCCCCGCAACGCCTCGGTCACGGCGGGCAGCGGCTGCCGGCCGTCCAGCACGCACTTGACGTATGTCGCCGGCAGCTCGGCGAGCGGGCGGCCCAGCACCGCCGGTTCGGTGAGTGTGGCGGCCGGGTGCGGGGTGCCCTCGGCGACGAGACGGGCGATCTGCGCGTCGGTCAGGTCCTGGCCGGCGTAGGCGGCCGGAGGAAGGAGCGGCCACACGCCGTCTCCCTCCACGAGGGCGGCACGGATGTGGTCGCTGGGGAAGTCGTCGAGGAACGACACCCCGTCCGCCGGCAGGTTGGAGTCGACGAACACCACGCGGCGCAACCGGTCGCCGATCCGCTCGGCCGCCTGCCCGACGGGCACGCCCGAGTAGCTGTGCCCGACCAGGACGACGTCCGTGAGATCCAGCCGTTCGACCTCGTCCACGATGTCCTGGACATGGGTCCGCTGCCCGGCGGGCAGGTCCCGCTTCTCGGCGAGTCCGGACAGGGTCAGGGCGTGGACGTGGTGCCCGGAGCCACGCAGCTCGGCCGCCACCTCGTCCCACGCCCATGCTCCCAGCCAGGCACCCGCCACCAGAATGAAGTCGCTCATGGGCGCCAACGTACCGGACGGTTCCGGACAACTCTCCCCCGATGGAGTCGAGTTGGCGTTCCCGCCCGGTCCGCCCGTGCCCTCAGCCGACGCGGGCGACCGCCCGAACCGGAGCGCCGTCCGCCCCGGGCAGCCGGAGCGGGAAGAGGAACACCTCGACGGCCTCCGCGCCCACCAGCCGTTCCAGCCCGGTGAGGTTCTCGGCGATCACCCCGCCCGCCCCGCACAGCACCCGATGGGCCGGCAGTCCGGACCCGGCGTGCGGATCGCCGGGCCCGGGCGTCGGGTCCACGCTGAGCGCGTCCACCGCCACCGTGCGGGCCCCGGCCTCCACGACGGCGCCCGCGGCCTCGGGGGTCAGCCAGGGATGGGCGAGGTAGGTGTCGGTGCCCCAGTGCGCCGCCCAGCCCGTGACGAGCAGCAGCAGCGCGCCGGGCGTCGCCGTGAGCGCGTCGAGCGCGGGGGCGAGCAGGGCGGGCGTGATCGGCGACAGGGCGGGCAGTCCCCGCACGTCGGCCACCACCGCGGGCCCGGCGAACCGGTCCAGCGGCAGCTCGTCCAGACGGGGCCAGGCGTCGTCGATGTGGTACGGCGCGTCGACGTGGGTGCCGGACTGCGAACCCAGGTGCAGAGCCAGGACGTTGACGCCGTCGGCCGGGGCCCGCAGTGCGGGCGAGACCGCGACCTCCGGATCACCGGGATACACGGGCATCCCGGTGACCACGGGCACCGACAGATCGATCCAGGCGGTCATCGGCCGCCCTCGGTCGCGAGCACGGCCGGCACGTCCTGCGCCGGGGCGCCGGGACCGGTGATCGGCGGCACCGGCGCCTCGACGGTACGGGCCAGCCGCGCACCCTCGGGCCCGTACGCCGCCCGGGGCTCGGGGAACAGCCGCAGCAGCGTCAGGAACAGGACGGCGGCCACCGCGAGGGCCAGCGGCAGGCTGATGTCGACGCCGCCCGCCAGGTCCCCCAGCGGGCCGACGAACTGGCCCGGGATGTTCGTGAACAGCACGCCGATCACCGCGGCCACCCACCACGCCGTCATGCCCCGCCAGTTCCAGCCGTGCGCGAACCAGTAACGGCCGCCGCGCTGACGGCGGTTGAAGACCTGGAGCGCGTCCGGGTCGTACCAGCCGCGCCGGGTCCAGAAGCCGAGCATCAGCACGACCATCCACGGTGTGGTGCAGGTGATGATCATCGTGGCGAACGTCGAGATCGACTGCACGAGGTCCAGGCCGAACCGGCCGACGAAGATGAACGCGATGGACAGCGCGCCGACCAGCAGGGTCGCCTGGACGCGGGACAGCTTCGGGAACACGGAGGAGAAGTCCAGCCCCGTGCCGTACAGCGAGGTGGTGCC
Organism: Streptomyces sp. NPDC031379; assembly: GCF_055569615.1. Taxonomy (NCBI): domain Bacteria; kingdom Bacillati; phylum Actinomycetota; class Actinomycetes; order Kitasatosporales; family Streptomycetaceae; genus Streptomyces; species Streptomyces sp. NPDC031379. The sequence continues at coordinate 323,800 of NZ_JBVIIT010000005.1, forward strand.
CGTCGACATGCCGCCGATCAGGGCGAGCAGACACACCGGCAGGAAGAACCAGCCCGGCGAGATCGCCAGCAGCCCGCCCACGAAGTCGGGCGCGGCCGGGTCGACGTACTTCGGCGCCCTGGTCGCGATGATGCTGGCGGTCGCCAGGCCGAAGACGAACGGCAGCAGGGTCGCGATCTGGGAGAGGAACGCGGCGCCGACCACCTTGCGGCGCGGGGTGCCGGACGGGATGTAGCGCGACCAGTCGCCGAGGAAGGCGCCGAACGACACCGGGTTGGACAGCACGATCAGGGCCGCCCCGATGAACGACGGCCAGAAGAGTGACCGGGTCGAGGCGTCCGCCGAGGCCGTGAACACACCGGCGTAGGACGGGTCGAAGTCCCCGGCGAAGGCGATCACGCCGAGCAGGAACAGCACGGTCGCCGAGACCACGGCGATCTTGTTGACGAAGAGCATGAACCGGAAGCCGTAGACGCACACCGCGAGCACCAGGCCGGCGAACAGCGCGTACGCCACGACGTACGAGAGCGTCGAGCGCTGCAGGCCGAACAGCCGGTGCGCGCCGCCGACCAGGGCGTCCCCCGAACTCCACACCGAGATGGAGAAGAACGCGACGGCCGTGAGCAGGGACAGGAACGAGCCGACCACGCGGCCGTGCACGCCCAGGTGCGCGGAGGAGGAGACCGCGTTGTTGGTGCCGTTGACCGGCCCGAACACGGCCATCGGGCACAGGATCAGCGCGCCGGCGACGACACCGAGGACGGTGGCCGCGAGCCCCTGCCAGAAGGAGAGCCCGAACAGGATGGGGAACGCGCCGAGGACGCAGGTGGAGAAGGTGTTGGCACCGCCGAAGGCGACCCGGAAGAGGTCGAGCGGGGTAGCGGTGCGGTCCGCGTCCGGGATCCGCTCGACGCCGTAGGGCTCGACCTCGGTGAGGGACGGCGGCGCGGTGGGGGAGTCGGGGGGCTGAGGGGTCAAGGCGGGCTCCAGCGAGAGTGCGGCGATGGAGCGCTTCGTGGCGCGGCGGTGGCGGACGACCGTCGCGGCCGCAGGGGTGTGCGACGCGGTCTGAGGTGGCGTCCCGGAGGGGTCTGCCGAAGGTACGGCTCCGGCGAGGAGCCCGGCCAGAGGATGAATCATCCATCTTTGCCGCCGCCGGTGGAGGAATCACCCACCCGGGGGCGGCGATCACGTCCCCCCGCGCCTCGCCGGGATCCGACGGTTTCATGAACACGAGGCGTCACGGAGGGGTTCACCGCGGGCAGACTCGGAATGTTTCAGGCCGATTAACCAAGGGGTGTTTTTCGGCCATACGATCACCTCCCTCGATCAAGAACCGCTCAGTTCTGGGGTCGACGTGTTCGAATTCCGTAACTTCACGCCACTGCTTCAACACGAAAGGTTACCTAAACATGTGGGGTCGATGTGAATTTCGCTCGCGGACTCGGCAGAGTGGCGCTCGCCGCTCCGGCGCCCGACCGGACCGGGGCCGGCGACCCTCGACTGTTCAAGCGGAAGGATGCACACAATGCGGAACACCGCGCGCTGGGCAGCGGCCCTCGGCCTCACGGCCGCCGCCGTCTGTGGACCCCTGACCGGGGCCGCCGTCGCTGCACCGGGCGCCGCCCCGTCGTCGCTCTACGCCCCCTCGGCGCTGGTGCTCACCACCGGCCACGGCAACGACGTGGCCACGGCCACTCCGGAGCGCGCCGTCACGCTGACCTGCGCCCCCACGGCCTCCGGCACCCACCCCGCCGCGGTCCGGGCATGCGCCGAACTGCGTGGCGTCAGCGGCGACTTCGACGCCCTGAAGGATCAGGCCGACGTGTGGTGCACCAAGGTCTACGACCCCGTGGTCGTCACGGTCCAGGGCGTCTGGCAGGGCAAGCGCGTCTCCTATGAGCGCACCTTCGGAAACAACTGCGTGAAGGACGCGGCCGCGGGCGGCGTCTTCGCGTTCTGAGGACCGGGATCGCATGGTCTCCGTGCACGCCGGATCAGGTCCGCAACTGGGGAGTGCGGCTTCTGGATCGGGGAACCTGCGATCTCGCGCCGGGACCGACGGGCGGAGTGGGGCCGCCCGCCGGTTCCCGGGCACACAGCCGCTCCCCGGGCAGCCCGTGGGGGGCCGTCCGGGGAGCGGCGAAAAACCACCGGTTTCAATCGCTGTTCAGACCTTGCGTCGATGACTCGTGTCACACCACGGGTAGCGGCGACTGCGCCGGCATGTGCACAGAGCGACACGGAAACGGTCCGAGGAGACCGTGGTGCCGTCCTCCAGTTCGATCTCCACCGGCCCCTCCACCAGCAGCGGCCCTTGCCGCCGCATGCTGATCCGGCGGGGCCGGTCGTCAGCGGACTCGTTCGGCACGGATGACCACCAACTCCTCCTTGTCGTCGGCCGCCTCGAGCAGCCCGCGCCGGCGCAGCCAGTCCTCCCGGGACCGCAGTACCGGGCCGAAGGCGATCCAGCGGCGCCGGACCACCGAGGCCTTCAGGCCCGCCGCACGCAGCAGCTCCAGGGTGCGGTCGGGGTCGCTCAGCGCCGAGTGCACGAGCAGCAGCACACCCCCGGGCCGTAGCAGCGTGGGCGCGTCCCGGCAGATCCGGTCCAGCAGCAGCCGCCCGTCGTGGCCCGCGTCCCATGCCCGGGACCGGCCGCGCGGGCCGCGCCCTGCGTCGGGCGCCGGCACGTAGGGCGGGTTCGCCAGGATGGCGTCGAAGGCCCGGTCCCGGACCGGGTCGAAGAGGTTGCCGCGATGGAGCCGCACCGGAAGCCGGCTCAGCCAGGCGTTCAGCCGAGCCGTCCACACCGCTCGCCGGGAGACGTCCACCGCGGTCACCTCGGCGCCCCGCCGGGCTGCTTCCAGCGCCAGCGCCCCGCTTCCGGTGCCCACGTCCAGCACGGGCGTGCCGGGCGGCAGAGCCTCTTCCCGGAGGGCCTCGGCCAGCAGCTCCGTATCGTCCTGCGGGGCGTACACGCCCGGAAGCACCCATGGGATCACAGCCCGCGAGTACCCTGACATTCAGGATGTATGGGCCATATCCGGCTCCAGTGGTGTGCGCAGCGACGACCGCCCCGCACGCCAGTCGGTGAGCAGCCGCCGGGCCAGCCGGTCCTCCAGGTACTCCGTGGCATCGATGCCGAAGGCGATGTCGTCCGCCAACTCCGGCTCCTCCGCGAGCAGTCCGCCGATCACCTCGTGGCGGACGACCTGCTCGTGCACCGCGTCCGCCGCCACGTGCTCGTCGTAGAAGAACTCCGCGGCCGGGCCGGCGCCGGTGCGGCGCATCGCCTCGGCGAGCCGGCGCGAACCCGGTGAGGAGGTGATCTCCACCTCGGCGAAATGGCCCACCAGCGCCCCGCGCAGTTCACGGTGCAGCCCGAACAGGGACATCAGGTTGACCACGGCCAGCATTTCCGCGCGAGCCGCGTCCAGATAGCGCCCGTACGCGGTGTCCAGGCCCAGGTCCGCCATCAGGTCGGCGAACAGGCGCGCATGGACCCGCTCGGCCCGGCCGCCGCCGAACTCGTCGTACTCCACCGCCGCCATCGCCGCCTTCGCCCGGCCCCACAGCCGCGGCAGCACCCAGGCGTGCGGGTCGGCCTCCTTCAGGTGGTACAGGGAGCGCTGGGCCGCGTACTCGCGCAGCTGCCACAGCTCGCCCTCGTCGCGCAGGAAGTGGGTGATCCCGGTGCCCTCGACCGGTTCGACCAGGAGGGCACCGAGCGCGTCGTCCAGGCACGCGTGCACCGGGGTGTCGGTGCGCAGCGCGGACAGGAAGCGGTGCTCCAGCGCCCCGCGGACGCGAAGCAGCTCGGGGTCCCACTCGAACCGGGGGCCGACGCCCGCGAAGCCGCGGTAGTGCAGCTCGTAGCACAGGTACAGGGCGAGGTGCAGGTCGTCGCCGTAGGGGTCCGCGCCCTCGGCGTCCACGGGGCGGGGGAGGGGGCCGGCGCCGCGCAGACAGTCGGTGACCGCGGCGGAGAGCGGTCCCCGGGGCGGGGGCAGCTGGGGTCCTCGCAGGTGGTGGTTCATGGCGCTCGGGTACCCGGACCGCGTGAAAGCACTGGCGATCGATTGCACGCTGAAGAAGTCGCCGGAGTCCTCCACCACCGAGGCGCTGGCCCAGGTCGTCACCGGGCAGCTGGTGAAGGACGGTGTGGCCGTGGACGTCGTCCGGGCCGTGGACCTGCCGATCGAGCCCGGCGAGGTCAGCGAGGCCGTACGGGAGGGCGACGCCTGGCCGGGCGTGCACGAGAGGCCGCTGGACGCCGAGATCCTGGTGATCGCCTCGCCGACCTGGCTCGGGCGCCCGTCCTCCGTGGCTCAGCGGGTGCCGGAGCGGACGGACGCGATGCTGTCGGAGACCGACGACGAGGGCCGCCCGGTCGCCCACAACCGGGTGGCGGGCGTGGTCGTCAACCGGCAACGAGGACGGCGCCCACCATGTGATCAGCGAGATCCAGGGCGCCCTCGCCGACATCGGCCACACGATCCCCGGTCAGGCCTGGACGTACTGGCACCCGGGTCCCGGCCCCGGTCCCGACTGTCTGGAGGAGGAACGGCGGCCGTGACCGGTCGCACCGCACCGGCCGGGCCATGGCCGCGAACCTGCGCGGGGTGGCCCGGGCACCGGCGGAGCACCCCGTGGGCGCACCGCCCGGTCAGCCGTCTCCCTCGCCCTTCGCCTGCTCCTCGGCACCGGTGTTCGGGGTGATGGCGTCCCCGGCCTCACCCCGGCCGGCCTTGTCCTCGTCGCGCCTCTCGGCCTCCTCGACCTCCCGGAGCACCTCCTCCAGGGCCGTCTCGGGCCGGTCCTCGTGCTCGTTGCCGCCGGGCATGGCGCCTCCTTCCCTCGCCGTGTGCGCTTGATCCACGACGAGTTACCCGACGGCGCCGTCTCAAGCGCCGGGCGAGGGCCACCGGTCCCGGCGGCGGTCGCCCGGCGCGGGGGTCGCGCCGACAGGGCGGCAGGGCGAGGGGCCGCCGTCTCCCTGCTGACGACGGCCCCTCGGGCCCGGATCCGGCGGCCGTCACATGTGGACGACCGGTGCGGCGCTCGCGTCCTGCCGCGGCACCCCGCGCCGGTAGAGGGCGAAGGCGATCGCCGCGCCCGCCGCGAAGAGGACCGCGGACCACCAGAAGGCGGTGGTGTAGCTCTCGACCGTGGCCTGCGCCCGCACCACCCGGCTCGTGGCGTCCCGGCCGGCGAGGTAGTCGGTGGCGGCGCTCGCGGCCAGTGTGTTCAGCAGGGCCGTACCGATCGAACCGCCCACCTGCTGCATGGCGTTGACGGTCGCGGAGGCCACGCCCGCGTCCTCGGCCGCGACCCCGCCCGTGGCCAGCTGCATGGCCGGCGGCATGACCAGGCCGAGGCCCACGCCGATCACGATCAGCTGCGGCAGCACCGCGCTGCCGTAGTGCGAGCCGAGGCCGATGCCGGTCAGCCAGGCCATACCGGCCGTGGCGATCGCGAAGCCCAGCGGGATGACCGTCTTCGGGCCGAGGCGGGGCACCAGCATCGTGGTGCCGGCCTGCGCGGTCACCATCAGCGCGCCGACCATCGGCAGGAAGGCCACACCGGTCCTCGTGGGGCTGAAGCCGAGGTTGAGCTGCAGGTAGTAGGTCAGGAAGAGGAACACACCGAACATGCCCGCGCCGGTGATCAGCACGGCGAGGAAGGAGGCCGCCCGGTCGCGGTCCAGCAGGATGCGCAGCGGCAGCAGGGGATGCGCGGCCCGGGTCTGCCACCAGGTGAACGTGGCCAGCAGCAGACCGCCCGCGACGAGGAAGCCCCAGGTCAGCGGCGAGTCCCAGTCGTGCGTCTCGGCATTGGAGAAGCCGTAGACCAGGGAGAACAGACCGGAGGCGACCAGGACCGTGCCCGGCACGTCGAGCTTGGCGCCGGCCGCGTCGCGGTGGTTGCCCAGCAGGATCCAGCCGCCCGCGAAGGCGACGACCGCGATGGCCACGTTCACATACAGGGTCCAGCGCCAGTCGAGCGCGTCGGTCAGCACGCCGCCGAGCAGCAGGCCGACGGCACCGCCGGCACCGGCGATCGCGCCGTACACGCTGAACGCGCGCGCCCGCTCCCGGGCGTCGGTGAAGGTGGTGTTGAGCAGGGACAGCGCGGCGGGCGCGAGGAGCGCGCCGAACGCACCCTGCAGGGCGCGGGCGGCGACCAGCATGGTGAAGCCGTTCGCCGCGCCGCCGAGCGCGGAGGCGGCGGCGAAGCCCACGACGCCGACGAGGAAGGCCGGCTTGCGGCCGAACAGGTCGGCTATCCGGCCGCCGAGCAGCAGCAGGGACGCGAAGGCCAGCGCGTAGGCGGTGACGATCCACTGCCGGTTGCCGTCGGAGAACCCGAGGTCGGTCTGGGCGGACGGCAGCGCGATGTTCACGATCGTGGCGTCGAGGACCACCATCAGCTGGGCGACGGCGATGACCGCGAGGATCCACCACCGCTTGGGCGAGGCCGTGGCCCGTTCCTTCGCCGCGGCGCCCGCGAGGGAGCCTTCGGTCAGGGTCTTCTGGGACATGAGGAACTGCTCCAGGGGGTCGTTCGCGTACTGAGACGTACTGAGACGTACTGAGACGTACTGAGACTGCGGAGGCGTGCGGAGGCGGGGCGTGCGGAAAGAGCGCGTCGGCCGGAGGCGCCTAAACGAAACCGTTTCGTACACGTCGACCTTAGACCACGGTCAGCGAAACGGCAACGTTTCGCTTGACCCTGGAGAGGACCGCGGGCCTGGACCGGCCGAGCCCGCCGGCCCGGCGACGGGCGCGAGCCGCTCCGCCGTGCGCGGTGTTTCAGTCTGTGGCGCCCTGGATACACCGCGAGGGTTCGGCCCCGGAGTCCGCGAACCCGTGCACACCGTCGCATCGAGGTCGTCACCATGTCCCACGCCCCGTCCCCCGCAGGACCGTCGAACCGCATCGGGCCCGGCGCGACCTCCGCGCAGCGGGCGGGCTCCGCTCCGGGGACGGCCGTGAACCGGGCCGGAGGCACCGCCCTGGTCACGGGCGCCTCCTCCGGCATCGGCGCGGCCGTGGCGCGTCGGCTGGCCGCCGAGGAGGGCTGGCGGCTGGCGCTGAACGGACGTGACGTCACCCGTCTGGAGCAGGTGGCCGTCCAGGCCGGGGCGGTGGCCCTGCCCGCGGACCTGACGCGGCCCGGCGCCGACCGCCGGCTCACCGAACTCGCCCTCGCCCACCTCGGACGGGTGGACCTGCTGGTGGCGGACGCCGGGGTGGGCTGGGCCGGAGACTTCACCGCCATGCCCCCGGTACACATCGACGAGGTCGTAGGCGTCGACCTGCTGGCCACCCTGCACCTGGTGCGCACCCTGCTGCCCCACATGGTCGCGGCCGGATCGGGGCGCATCGTGCTCGTCGGATCGTTCGCCGGCAGCGTGGGCGTGCGCGGTGAGGCCGTCTACTCCGCCGCGAAAGCGGCCCTGGGCACCTTCGCCGACGCCCTGCGCTACGAGCTGGGCGGCACCGGCGTGGGCGTCAGCCATGTGATCCCCGGTGTGGTCGCCACCCCCTTCTTCGACCGGCGGGGCACCCCGTACACGCGGTCGTGGCCGCGGCCGGTACCCGCCGAGCGCGTGGCGGACGCCGTATGGGCCGCCGTCCGGCACGACAAGGACGAGGTCTACGTCCCCCGGTGGCTGCGCCTGCCCGCCCGGGTGCGCGGCGCCGCGCCCGGACTCTACCGGCGGCTCGCCGCCCGCTTCGGGTGAGCGGCCGTGCTCGCCGTCACGGTGCTGCTCGCCCTGCTCGCGGCTCTCTCCAACGCGTCCGCCTCGGTGCTGCAGCGCCGGGCCGCCGTGCAGGAGCCGAACGGGGGCACCGGGGCGGGGTCCGCCGTGCGCCGCTTCGCGCGTCTGCTGCGGCGTCCGTACTGGCTGGCGGGCGCCGGCCTGCTGGCGCTGTCCAGCCTGCTGCAGGCGGGGGCGCTGGCCGTGGGCAGCCTGTCCCTCGTCCAGCCGCTGCTCGCCGCCGAGCTGCTGTTCACCCTTGTCGTGGGCAGTGTGGTCTTCCGGCGCCGCCCGGACCGCCGGACCTGGCTGGCGTTCGTCGCCCTCGCCGCCGGACTGTCCCTGTTCCTCCTGGCGGCCGAGCCGTCCCCCGGCCGTCCGTCCGCACCGCCCCGGACCTGGCTGTCGGGCGGCGGCGGAGCGCTCGGCGCCGTCGTCCTGCTCGTGGCGGCCGCCCGCCCGACGAAGGGCGCGCCCAGGGCCGCGCTGCTCGGCCTCGCCTCCGCGGTGGCCTTCGCCACCACCGCGGCGCTGCTCAAAGAGGCCGTGGGACAGCTCGGAGACGGGCCCGGGGCGATGTTCGCGCACTGGTCGCTGTACGCCACCGGCGGAGCCGGGCTCGTCGCCTTCCTGCTGCTCCAGGGCGCGCTCGGCGCCGGATCGCTGACGGCCTCCCAACCCGCCCTCACCCTCGGCGACGCGCTCACCAGCGTCGTACTCGGCGGGATCCTGTTCGCCGAGACGATCCGCCTCGGGCTGAGCCTGATACCGGAGGTGATCGGCATCGCCCTGATCGGCGCGGGCAGCATCGGCCTGGCCAGTGCTCCGTCCCTGCGCGGGGAATGGGACACGCCCGTGCCGGGCCGCCCGCCGGACCGGGGCGAACGGCAGCCGACGCCCCGAGGGCCCTGACCGGGCGCCCGCCCGTTCCCGCACCAAGGAGGTAGCGCTCCGATGTCCCTCGTGTCCGGCCCCCCGTGGCGGACGGCGGCGGTCCTGCTGCCGGCCGGCGTCGCCATGGCGCACATCGGCCCGGCGGCCACCTGGCTTCCGGGCGTACGGAGGCTGTTCTTCCCCGGGCTCCACGGCACCGGCCACCGCGACCACGTGGCACTGACCTTCGACGACGGGCCCGACCCGCGGTCCACGCCGTGTTTCCTCGACGCACTCGACGGGCTCGGAGTGCGGGCGACCTTCTTCGTGCTCGGCGAGCACGTGATGCGCCATCCCGCCCTGGCCCGGGAGACGGCGGAGCGCGGACACGAACTCGCCGTGCACGGCTGGACCCACGACCGGCCCTGGCGCCCGGCGCTCGCCCGCGACGCCGAGGAGGTCGCCCGCACCGTCCACGCGGTGCACGCCGTCACCGGCCGGCGCCCGCGGTGGTACCGCCCGCCCTACGGCATCCTCACCGCAGGACGCTGGTGGGCCGCGCGGCGGGCCGGACTGCGGACGGTGCTGTGGTCCGCCTGGGGCAGGGACTGGACGGCCGACGCCACCCCGGCCTCCGTACGGGCACAGGTCGCGGCGGACCTGCGCGGCGGCGGCACGGTCCTGCTGCACGACTCGGACCGGCACTCGGCCCCCGGCTGCTGGCACTCCACGCTGGCCGCCCTGCCCGCCGTCGTCGAAGACTGCCGTGCCGCGGGCCTGACGCTCGGCCCCCTCCACGAACACGCCCCGACACCGGACGGGGCCTCGGCGCCGCTGCCGGCCTCGGCGGATGGGGAGGGCCGTCGGTGAGGGTGCTGGTCGGGGGACGAGGGCGGGCGGTGGGCGTGGGCGTGGCTTGGCGCTGGTACCGCTTCGGACCTCGGTGCCGGTTCGGGCGGATGGCGGAGGGTGTCGATGAGGGCCCTGGTCGAGGAGGGAGTGGCGGGCGTGTGTGGCTCGGTGCCGGTTCGGGTCTAGGTGCCGCTGCGGGTTGTGGCGGATGGGGAGGGCCGTCGGTGAGGGTGCTGGTCGGGGGACGAGGGCGGGCGGTGGGCGTGGGCGTGGCTTGGCGCTGGTACCGCTTCGGACCT
>NZ_JBVIIT010000005.1:333688-376209 GCF_055569615.1 Streptomyces sp. NPDC031379
CCTCGGTGCCGGTTCGGGCCCTGGCGGATGGCGGAGGGTGTCGATGAGGGCCCTGGTCGAGGAGGGAGTGGCGGGCGTGGGTGGCTCGGTGCCGGTTCGGGTGTCGGTGCTGATGCCGGCCTCGGCGGATGAGGAGGGCCGTCGATGAGAGCCCTGGTCGAGGAACGAGTGGCCGGCATGTGTGGCTCGGCGTGGGGCCGGGCCTTGGTGTCGACGTTGGTCTTGGCGGATGGGTGCTGATGCCGCTTTCGGCGGAGGAAGGGCAGGTGCCGATGAGAGGCGCGGTCGAGGAGGGCGTGTGTGGCTCGGTGTCGGCAGGGGTCTGCGTTCCGGTGCCGGAGCCGGCGGATGACGGAGGGCGTCGATGAGAGTGCCGGACGAGGGGCGAGCGGGTGCCGGGCGGAGGTCGGGATCGGTCGGCTGCCGTGCGGTTGTCCTGCGGATCGGGCGCGCCGCGTGGCCCGGCGTCCGGCCCGGCCGGGTACCGGCCGCCTCACAGCTCGGCCACGCACTCCATAGGGTCACGTCGGAAGAGGGCGCGGCCGCGGGCCACCCGTTCCGCGCGTTCCCGGCCGGTCCCCGAGAGCCTGCCGAGCGCCGCCAGCAGCGCCGGGCCGTCGCTGGTGAAGTCCGACAGGCCGAGCGCGGCCATCCGGCGCACCCCGTCCGCCCCGTGGCCGGGCAACGGCCGGTGTCCCACCACGGGCAGCCCCGCCGCCAGGGCCTGCACGGCGGTCTGACCGGCGGCGTTGTCCACCAGGGCGTACGCGGCCGACAGCAGGCCGGGCATGTCGTCGACCCAGTCCAGGGCGACCGCCGACGGCACCTGGGACACCCGGGCGAGCAGCCGTTCGTTGCGGCCGCACAGCACGACGGGCAGATAGCCCGCCCCCGCCAGCAGCCGGGCCGTGTCGGCCGGGCGGGACGCCGTGCCCCAGGCACCCGCGGACAGCAGCACCGGCGGCCGGCCGGGCGCCCGCCCCGCGAACCGCTCGCGCCAGCGTGCCGCTGCCGCGACCGGTCCCAGGAAGGCGGGCGCGACCACCGGGCCGGTCGTCACGGTGGGCGTGCCCAGTGCCCGGCGCACCTCGGCCGCCGCTGCGTCCGTCAGGCACAGGTACCGGTCGTTGCCGGGATGCAGCCACTGCCGGTGCACGGCGAAGTCGAGCAGGAAGACGGCGCTCGGCACCCGCAGCCCGCCCCGGGACCTGAGATGCCCGGTCAGCTGTGCGGCCAGATGGAAGACGGACACCACCACGTCGATGTCCAGCCGGTCCACCAGGTCCGTGAGGCGGCCGGCGGCGAGCCGGGCCAGCGGCACCCCGCTGGGGCGCGATCCGGTGCCGCCGCGCAGGAACGCCCCGTAGACACCGGCGTACACCCAGGGGGCGTGCCGTACCGAGGCCTGGTAGGAGAGGCGCAGGCCGGTGCCCAGGCCGTACGGCAGCAGCCGCAGCACGTCGACCACGTGCGGTGCGTGCCCGTACGCCGCGGCGCGGCGCGCGAGTTCCGCGGCCACGGTGTCATGGCCGGCGCCCATGCCCGCGCTCACGATCAGCGTCCGTCGCCGGCCGCCCGGGGGGCGCGGTTTTGGGCGGGGCACCTCGGCAGGAGTACGCACGGGGTCCGATTCTCCGGTGACGTGACCGGCAAACGGCGGACCCGTCGGTCGTGTCGCCGGATCGGACGGCCACGGCTGCGCACCATGGCGCCGTGCCGGTTCCCGCTGCCGTCCGGCCAGGCGCCCGGTCCGCGCCGGGGTGGGGGAATCGGCACAGGAGAGCGTGTGGGCGGCGAGCACGGGAGGAGCCGTGAACCGGTTGCGGCGCGGTCTGCACCGCGCTAGGGAATGGCTGAGCATCGGGCGCCTGTTCGCGCACGGCCGCGAGCTGGAGCTGATGCACCGGGCCATGGGGTTCGCGACGCTGGCACTGGTGACGCTGGCGCCGCTGCTGATCGTGATCGCCGCGGCGGATCCCCTGGCGCGGGGCGGTTTCGCCTCGTGGCTCACCGACGGCATGGGATTGTCGGGAAAGTCCGCCCACGCGGTCACCGACGTCATCAGCCCCCCGCGCAGCGTCATCGGCACCACCAGCGTCTGGAGCGGGATCCTGCTCGCGGTCTTCGGCGTGGCCTTCGGCGGCAGCGTGCAGAACGCCTACGAGCGGATCTGGGGCCTGGCCTCCGGCCCCTGGCACCGGGTCTGGCGCCAGGCGACGTGGCTGGTGGTCCTCATGGCCTACCTGTACCAGGAGGTGGCGACGAAGACGGCGCTGCACGGCGGCCAGCGGATCGCCCTGTCCGCGGTCAGCGGCGTGGCGTTCTTCTGGTGGGGGCAGCGCTTCCTGCTCGGCGCCCAGGTCCGCTGGCGCGCCCTGCTGCCGGGTGCGCTCGCCACCGTCATCGGCCTGGTCGGTCTGCGGGCCTTCTCCTACCTCGTCTTCACCCCGCTCATCGTCACCAACGCCCTCAGTTACGGCGCCGTCGGCACCGTGCTCGTGGTCGAGTCCTGGCTGATCGGCGTCGGTTTCGTCATCTACGGCGGGGCCCTGTTCGGCCGCTGGTTCGTCGAACACCACTGGATGCCCTCCCACGACGACCACCGGGACGACGACAGGGAGCGGCGCAGGGGCAAGTACTGACCGCGGCGGCCGGCCGGGCGACGGGGCCTAGGTGAGCTGCCGGCGCACCAGCTCGTGCAGCCGCCCCCCGGTGTCCGCGAGCAGTTCGGCAGGTGTGCCCTGCTGGACGACCTTGCCGTCCTCCATCACGATCACCCGGTCGGCGTCCAGCACCGTCGAGAGCCGGTGGGCGATGACGAAGCGGGTGGCGTTCAGCTTCCGGGTGCTGTCGATGACGATGCGCTGGGTGTCGTTGTCCAGGGCGCTGGTGGCCTCGTCGAAGAAGAGGATGCGCGGGCGCCGGATGAGAGCCTGGGCGATCATCAGGCGCTGCCGCTGCCCGCCGGAGATCGCGCCGTTGCCCGCGACGATCGTGTGCAGGCCCATCGGCATCCGCTGGATGTCCTCCGCGAGCCCCGCCAGCTCCGCCGCCGCCATCGCCTCCTCCGGCGTGTACGGCTCGGTGCCGCAGATGACGTCCAGGATGGAGCCGGTGAAGGGCTGGGCGTGCTGCAGGACCACTCCGCACTGGCGGCGGACCGCCGACTGGTCGAGGGCCGCCAGGTCCTGGCCGTCGTACAGCACGCTGCCCGACACCGGCTTGTCGAAGCCGATGAGCAGCCGCAGGAGGGTGGACTTGCCGCAGCCGCTCGGGCCGACGACCGCCACGAACTCGCCCGGCCGGACGGCGAAGGACACGTCGTCGAGGACGAGCGGGCCGTCGTCGGCGTACCGGAAGGACAGCCGGCGGGCCTCGACGGCGCCGGACAGCGGGCCGGGGCGGGTGCTCGCCGTGCGCACCTCGGGCGTGGCGTCCAGGACCGGCCTGATCTCCTCGAAGAGGGGCAGCGCGGCCACCGCCGAGACGAAGGAACCCGTGAGCTGGGTGACCGAGGTCAGCACCATCGTCACCGAGGTGTTGAAGGTGAGGAACGCCGCCGCCGACATCGCGCCCCGCGCCGGACCCGCCAGCAGCATGAACATCAGCAGGGTGCACACCGGCAGATAGACCGCGCCCAGCACCGTGGTGAGGTTCTTGATCCGGCCGACCCTCTGCTGGAGTTCCCGGCTGCGCGCGAACTCCCGCGCCCACGCCGCGTACGCGTAGTTCTCCGCCGCCGCCACCCGCAGTTTGGGCAGCCCGCGCAGGGTCTGGAACGCCTGGTTGTTCAGCTTGTTGCCGAGCACCACCAGCCGTCGCTGCCAGCGCACCTGCCACAGCCCGAGCCCCAGGAACACGGCCGCGATGACGACGAGCATGCCGATCGCCGCCATCGCCATCGGCACGCTGTACCAGAACAGCAGACCGAGGTTCATCGCGCCGACCGTCACCGACTGCGCGACCACCGGCCCGACCCCTGCGAGCAGCCGGCGGATCGCGCTGATGCCCATGGCCGCGCTCGCCAGCTCACCGGTCGAGCGCTGGGTGAAGAACCGGGTCGGGAGCCTGAGCAGCCGGTCCCACACGGCCGGCTGGAGCGCCGACTCGATACGGCCCTCCAGCCGCAGGATCGTCAGGTTCTCCAGCAGCGTGAACGCGGCCGACACGACGCCGCTGATCATCACCGCCAGGCAGACCTGGACGATCAGGCCCGTCTGGGCCCTGGGAACGTACTCGCCGAGCACCTTGCCGGTCGCGATCGGCACCAGCGCGCCGATCACCACCGTCACCAGCCCGGCGAGCATCAGGCTGACCAGGTCGCCGCGGGTGCCGCGCAGGCTGAACCGCAGCAGTCCCAGCGGTCCGAGCCTCTTGTCGGGCAACGGCCGGTAGAACATCACCGCGCGCGGCTCGAACTCCTCGGCGTTCGCCTTCTCGATCGGCGTCTCACGCCCGGTCGCGGGCTGGACGGCCACATAGCCGCCGCGCCGCCACAGCAGCGCGACCGGCGCCCCGGACAGCGCTCGGTGCCCGACCAGCGGACCCACGTTCTCCCGCCACCAGCGCCCGTCCAGGCGTACCGCCCGGGTGCGCACCCGGGCGGCCAGCGCCACCCGCTCGACCGGGTCCAGGCGGTCGCTCTCGGTGCCGCTCTGCGCGGGCCCGGCGAGAGTGATCCCGGCCGCCTCGGCGACGAGCTTGCAGGCCGCGTAGGAGGCGTCCGCGTCGGCTGCCGTCGTGCGGCGGGCCGAGCGCTTGCCGATGGAGGCCAGCAGGGTCTGGTCGGCCTGGGCACGGACCGCCTCGCCGGCCTTGATCCCGGCGGCCGTGCGCGTCTCGTGCGTGCGCTCCAGCTGCTCGATCCACCGGTCCAGCGCGGTCAGCAGCCGGTACTGCTGGTCGACCATGCTCTGCCACAGAGCGGGGTCCATCAGCAGGTCCGCGGCGGCCTCCGCGCCGTACAGGGAGCCGTACTGCACACTGCCCGGCGGCACCTGCATCCAGAACACGTCGTCGTCGGCCGGAGCGGCGGCCCGTTCCTCCGCCATCGGAGCCTGGAAGAGGACGGACAGGCCGCGGCCCACGCCGAGGGCGACCGCGTACTCCAGCGGGCTCGAAGCGGGCGGCACGTACTGCGGATTGCCGTACTCGTCGTACGACCAGGTCTGGGTGTGCGCCGGCTGGTACAGCTCGCGCAGGTTGACGCGGTGCACCACGCAGTCGCGGACCGGGCGGGCCACCAGGGTGTGTTCGGGTCCGGCGACCGGGCCGAGCAGCAGCGCCCCCGCCTCCAGCCGGCCGAGGTGGTGCCAGTGGCCCTGCTGGGCGGCGTCCACCGCGAACAGGTCCAGGGCGCCGGCCGCGACCAGCCACAGCACCTGCGGACCCTCCAGGTCCAGGCGGCTCAGACCGGCGCAGTCGAACCGGGTGCCCAGCGAGCCGAGCGCACCCAGGACCAGGTCGCCTTCGTGCCCCTCCTGCACAGTCGTCATCTCACTGCTCCCTGACCAGCGCGGCGTACGCGCCGCCGCGCGCCACCAGCTCCTCGTGCCGCCCGCGCTCGACGACCGTGCCGTGCTGGAGCACGACGATCTCGTCGCTGTCGCGGACCGTGCTGAGCCGGTGGGCGATCACCACGCAGGCACAGCCGCGCCGGCGCAGGTTGTCCATCACGACCAGCTCGGTCTGTGCGTCCAGCGCGCTGGTGACCTCGTCCAGCACCAGGATGCTGGGCCGCCGCACCAGCGCCCGGGCGATCTCCAGACGCTGACGCTGGCCGCCGGAGAAGTTGCGGCCGTCCTGCTCGACCTTGCTGTGGATGCCGCCGGGCCGGCGCATCACCACGTCGTAGAGGGCGGCGTCCTTCAGCGCCTCCACCACGGCCTCGTCCGGGATCGACGGGTCCCACAGTCCCACGTTGTCGCGGACCGAGCCCTCGAAGAGGAACACGTCCTGGTCGACGAAGGAGACGGAGGAGGCGAGCGCGCCGCGCGGGATGTCCTCCAGCCGGCGGCCGTCGATGCGGATCACCCCGTCCCAGGGCGCGTACAGGCCCGAGATCAGCCGGGAGACCGTGGACTTGCCGCTGCCCGAGCCGCCGACGAGCGCCACCTGCTGCCCCGGACCGACCGTCAGGTCGAAGCCGGTCAGCAGCGGCTGGTCCAGCGGGCTGTAGCCGAAGGTGACGTTCTCCAGCTCGACGTGCCCGTGCAGCCGGCGGGTGGAGTCGCCACCGCCGGGGCGGGCGTAGAGCGGGTCGGCCTGGAAGTTCTCGACGTCCTTCAGCCGGGCCACGTCGGCCGCGAAGTCCTGGATGCGTCCCGCGACGCCGTTGAGCCGGGTCAGCGGGGCGGTGAAGCGGGTGACCAGCGCCTGGAAGGCGACCAGCAGACCGACCGAGATGTGTCCCTCGACCGCTCGCATGCCGCCGATCCACAGGATCAGCGCGCTGTTGAAGGTGGCGAGCGTCGGCGCGACCACCCCCAGCCAGGCGCTCGGTACCCCGAGCCGCTGCTGCTCCTCGAGCGTGGTGGCGTGCTGCCCGGCCCACTTGCGGAAGTAGCCGTCCTCGCCGCCGGTCGCCTTCATCGTCTCGATCAGCTGCAGGCCGGTGTACGAGGTGTTGGTGAGCCGGGCGGTGTCCGCGCGCAGCTTCGCCGTGCGGGTCGCGCGCAGCCGTACGACCAGCCGCATGGCCACGATGTTCAGCAGGGCCACGCCGATCCCGAGGAACGTCAGCTGCGGGTCGTAGGTGTACAGCAGCACCGCGTACAGCACGACCACGATCGCGTCCACGCCGGCCGCCGCGAGGTCGCGGGCCAGGGTCTCGGCGACCTGGTCGTTGGACTGCAGCCGCTGCACCAGGTCGGCCGGGGAGCGCTGGGAGAAGAACGTGACCGGCAGCCGCAGCAGATGGCGCAGGAAACGGGCGCTGGAGAGGGTGGAGGAGATGATCCGGCCGTGCAGCAGGTTGGCCTGCTGGAGCCAGGTCAGCACCAGCGTGAGCAGCACACAGCCGGCCATCGAGGAGAACAGCACGCCCAGCAGCGAGGTCTGCCCGCCGATGAGGAACATGTCGATGTAGGTGCGGCTCAGCGCGGGTACGGCCGCGCCCACCGCGACCAGCAGCAGGCTGGCCAGCACGGCGGCGGGGAGGGTGCCGGCGGTGCCGCGCAGCCGGGCCGGCACGGCGCCGAGCACGCCCGGCCTGCGCCCGCCCCTGGTGAAGCCCTCGCCGGGTTCCATCACCAGGACGACGCCGGTGAAGCTGCCGTCGAACTCCTCCAGGGGCACGAAACGACGGCCCTTGGCGGGGTCGTTGACGAACACGCCGCGCCGGCCGAAGCGGCGGCCCATGCCGTCGTAGACGACGTAGTGGTTGAACTCCCAGAAGAGGATCGCCGGTGAGCGCACCTCCGCGAGGGCGGCCAGGTCCATCTGCATGCCCTTGGCCGTCAGGCCGTAACCGCGCGCCGCCTTCAGCAGGTTGCTGGCGCGCGAGCCGTCGCGGGAGACACCGCAGGCGATCCGCAGCTCCTCCAGCGGGACGTGCCGGCCGTAGTGGCCGAGGACCATCGCGAGGGAGGCGGCGCCGCACTCGACGGCCTCCATCTGGAGCACGGTGGGCGTACGGACCGTGCCGGTACGGGGCTTGGGGACCGGCCGCTTGGCCGGGGCGGCCCGTCTGCGGCCACGGGTTTCCTGCGTGGTGGTCACGGGAGCAGCCAATCGACGGGGCGCTGGTCGGCCAGCTTGACCGAACCGGAGGCGAGGGTCATCGAATCGAGCGCGTAAGGGGGCCCGTCGGCGGTGGACCAGCGGTAACCGCTCTTCGTCGTCCTCGACCTGTCCAGCTCGACGAGGACGGCCACCGGGCGGCCCTTGCGGCTGAACTGCTCCCCGAGCTGGCTGTCGCCGAGGAACGCGGCGATGGACTGGGCGGACTGGGCGGTGCGGTCCACCGACTTCACCCGGCCGCGCAGTACGCCGTACTCCTGGCTCGGTACCGAGGACACGGTGAGGTCCACGGAGGCGTGTGCCGGAATGGCTGCGGCGTTCTCGGCGGGAACGTACACGGTCGCGTACAGCGGGTCGGAGGCGTGGGCGACCTTCTCGACCGCGGCGACGTTCGTGCCGGTCCGGATGATCTGCCCGATGGTGGCGGCGAGCGTGGTGATCCGGCCCGCGGCCACGGTACGGACCACGGAAATGCCCTGCGGGGTACGGACCTTGACGACCGGCGCGTTCGCCGGCAACCGCTGGCCCTGTTTGGCGAGAACGGACGTCACCTGCCCGGCCACGGGGCTCTGGAGCAGATAACTGCCCTGCCCGTGCGTGAGGACGGCCTGCGCGCTCACCGTGGAGGCGACCGACCCGGTCACCGCCCAGACGGAGGCCGCGGCCATGACGACGACGGTGACGCCCAGCGCGAGCCAGCCCTGCGGGCGGGCGAGACGCACCGGTAGGTCCAGCTCTTCCGGTGACTGGAGCTTGGCGAGGGCCTGTTGGCGGAACTGCACGGAACTTCCCTCACCCGAGGAGAGACGTCGTTACGACGAACGACTGCGACGACATGGGCGCGCCGAGGGACCGTCGGGCCCTGCGGGCACCCGAGAGCCCCGGAGCCGAGGGACGGCTCCGGGACCAAGGTGACACCGAGGTGCGATCAGAGACCGGCGACCAGGTTGGTGACCGGCGCGGTGTTCAGGCCGGTGACGCCCTCAACGGTGCCGACGGCCGTGTCGACCAGGCCGGCAACCGGGGCGATGCCGTTGACGGCACCGGTCACGGTGTTCAGGGCGTTCACGGACAGGCCGCCGGAAACGTTGTCCAGCTCGGCGTCCGAGATCTCGACGGTCTCGACCTGGGGGGTGGAGTTCATGGTGGAACTTCCCTTCATATGGATATTTCACAAGGGGGAGAGCGGCCCCCTCTGGGGACAGACGGACGGCCGCGACCGCGGACGCCGGGCACCCGTGGAGCGGGGACCCGGGCGACCCCTGCGGTGCGATGGATCAAAGCACGCACGCGGGGCGCGCTTCCAATCAACCAGCGCTCTCACCTGGGCACTTGGCTGGCGTACGGGCTCATCCGTGCAGGCGTGCGCACGCCGTGTCGGCGACTCCTTCACATGCCGCACGGCATCGTCGCACCCAGGGCCCTTGCCGCCCGGACGGCGAATCCGGCACTCCGCGCCAAAGGCGTATCCGGGGGGCGTGCGGATGTGCAGATCCGCTGACGACAGTGACTTGGTTGAGTATTCAATGTGTAGATTCCCTGAAGCAGGCATTCCACTAAGCGCCGGGAACTGACCGTCACCGAGCGGTTGCCGAGCGTGTCAGCCCAGGATCGCGTAGACCGTGCTCGCCCGGGCCGCGAGCGCGCCCGAACCGGCGTCGGTCAGCGTGACGTCCGCGAACGCCGTCCGGCGGCCCAACTTGGTGAGGACCGCTTCGATCAGGACATCCGAACCGGTCACCGCCCGCTGGAACGACGTCGACTGCTGAACCGTCGTCATCGGCACGAACCCGCCCCGCGCGGCCGACACCGCGATCACCGTCGCCGTGTCGGCGGCCGCCATCAGCGCCTGCCCGGACAGTCCTCCGCCCTC
The DNA here is from genome assembly GCF_055569615.1 of Streptomyces sp. NPDC031379. Taxonomy (NCBI): domain Bacteria; kingdom Bacillati; phylum Actinomycetota; class Actinomycetes; order Kitasatosporales; family Streptomycetaceae; genus Streptomyces; species Streptomyces sp. NPDC031379. The sequence goes on from NZ_JBVIIT010000005.1 coordinate 343,302, forward strand.
CCGGGCCAACTGCTGCGACCAGGGCAGACGCAACACGGCCCGGTCCTCGTCCACCGCCTCGACGGTCAGCCCGAGATCGAGCACCCAGGGGGCGAAGTTGGCGGAGAGGATCTTGTCGGCTTCGGCGGTGGTCATCGTCATATGGGGGATTGTTCCCGGCCGCCCGCCGGAACACGCGGAGCCTGGCCGATTCGCCCCCCGGGGCAGGGCCGTCGGGAAACGGAATTGAACACACCGCGCGGCCGGTGCGTACGTACGGCCATCCAGGCGCCCTGATACGAACTGCCCCCCGTCCCCAGGAGGTCGAGAAGTTTGAGTCACAAGCGAATGCCCAAGCGCAAGGCCGCGATAGCGGTGGGCGGTGTCGCGGCGCTCGGAGCGGCGGCCCTCCTGCTGCCCAACGCCAACGCGTCACAGGACAAGAACGACCAGAACGCGGCGTCGGGCGCCACCGGCACCGCGAAGACCCTGAAGGCCGCGGACGCCTCGGACCTCGCCGCCCAGCTGCAGAAGATCCTCGGCGACGCCTTCGCCGGGTCGTACTACGACAGCGGCAAGCAGCAGCTCGTCGTCAACGTGGTCAGCGGCGACGACAACGTCATCGTCCAGGCGAAGAAGGCGGGCGCGGTCGTCCGCAAGGTGGACAACAGCACCGCCGAACTCAAGGCGGCGGCCAAGACGCTGAAGACCAGGGCGACGATCCCCGGCACGTCCTGGGCCGTCGACCCGCGCACCAACAAGGTCCTGGTCACCGCCGACTCCACGGTCACCGGAGCCAAGTGGAACCGGCTGGAGTCGACCGTGCGCGGCCTCGGTTCCGGCATGGCGACCCTGAAGAAGTCCGCGGGCACCTTCAAGCCCTTCGTCTCGGGCGGCGACGCCATCTTCTCCCAGGTGCAGGGCGGCAACGTCCGCTGCTCCCTCGGCTTCAACGTCACCGCGTCCGACGGCAGCCCCGCCTTCCTGACGGCCGGTCACTGCGGGGTCGCCGCCAAGGACTGGTCCGACTCCGAGACCGGGCAGCCCATCGCCACCGTCGACCAGGCGACCTTCCCGGGCAGCGACTTCGCGCTGGTCAAGTACAACGACGCCGCCACGCAGGCGCCGAGCGAGGTCAACGCCGGCAACGGGCAGACCGTGCAGATCAAGCAGGCGGCCGACGCCACGGTCGGCGCGACGGTGTTCCGGATGGGGTCCACCACCGGTCTGCACAACGGTCAGGTCACCGGCCTCGACGCCACCGTCAACTTCCAGAGCGAGACCAACCCGGGCGGCGTCGACACCGTCAACGGCCTCATCCAGACCAATGTCTGCGCCGAGCCGGGCGACAGCGGTGGCTCCCTGTTCACCCAGGACGGCAGTGCCCTCGGCCTCACCTCCGGCGGCAGCGGCGACTGCACCAGCGGCGGCGAGACCTTCTTCCAGCCCGTCACCACCGCTCTCCAGGCCACCGGCGCAACCCTCGGCGCCGCCGGCGACGGCGCGGGCGGCCAGGCGGGTGCCGGTGACCAGGCAGGCGCGGGCGACCAGGCGGGCGCGGGCGACCAGGCGGGCGCGGGCGACCAGGCGGGCGCCGGTGACCAGGCGGGCGCCGGTGACGAAGCCGGTGCCGGTGACCAGTCGGGCGCGGCCGACCCGTCGGCCTCGGCGGGTGCCGGTGACCAGGCGGGCGCCGGTGACCAGGAGGGTGCGGGCGACCAGGCGGGTGCGGGCGACCAGGCGGGTGCGGGCGACCAGGCGGGTGCCGGTGACGCCTCCGGTGCCGGCGGCGACCAGATCGGTGGCGGCGCCGACCACTCCGGCAACGGCCAGGCGGACGACGGCTCGTCCCTCACCGACACGCACTGAGCCGGGCACACCCCGAACCCCTGTCGACCCGGCGCGGTTCCGTCCGGCAGGCACCGGTCCGGCCCTCCGGCGGGAGGGCCGGACCCACCGGTGCACCAGAGCGGTCACAGGTGGTGGTCCGTGGCGCACGGGCCGGCCCGCGGACCGCACCGGGACGTGGCTGTGGGGGTTCAGTGGTCGGTACGTGCCCGCAGTAGCAGGACCGCTACGTCATCCAGGCGTTCCCGGGCCGCCGCGCTGTGCCGGAGGATCTCGTCCGCGAGATCCTCCAGTGGCCGGTCGCCGATCTCCGAGAGCAGCCCGCCCAGTTCCACCAGGGCATCCTCGATGTCGATGCCGGGGGACTCCACCAGACCGTCGGTGTAGAGGACGAGGACCGAACCGGGCGCGAGGGAGACCTCGGTGGTCGGATAGGCCGCCGCCGCGTCGATCCCCAGCAGCGGGCCCCCGGCCAGGTCCAGCACCCGCACCCGCCCGTCCGGACGTCTCAGCAGCGGCGGCGGATGCCCGGCCCGCGCCATCACGGCACACGCGCGGGCCGGATCCAGCCGCAGGTACAGACAGCTGGCGAACAACTCGGCACCGAGGTCGATCAGCAGCCGGTTGGTGCTGCTCATGACCTCGTGCGGCGCCTGCCCGACCGCGGTGTACGCGCGCACCCCGGTGCGGAGCTGTCCCATCAGGCCGGCCGCCGTCACGTTGTGCCCCTGGACGTCCCCGATCACCGCCGCCGCCAGCGGCCGGGCCGGCACCAGGTCGTAGAAGTCGCCGCCGATCTCCATGCCGTGGGTGGCGGGCAGATAGCGGGCCGCCGCCTCGAGGCCGGGCAGCGGGGGCAGCGAGCGCGGCAGCAGCGCCTGTTGCAGACCGTGGGCCAGCCGGTGCTTGGCGTCGTAGAGCAGGGCCCGCTCCAGGGCCTGCGCGATCAGCCCGCCGAGGGACGTCAGCACGGCCCGCTCGTCGGCGGGGAAGGCGTGCGGCTCGGAGTACGCCAGCACGCATGTGCCCACCGGCCGCCCGGACGCGATCAGCGGCAGATAGGCCCAGGCCGCGAAGCCGTCGGGGGTTTCGTGCCGACCCGGATACAGCCGCTCCAGCTGCGTCCGGGAGTCGAAGAACCCGGGCACCCCGCTGCTCAGTGCCTGGGTCCCCGGTGTGCGCTCGCTCAGCGGCAGCCCGTCGAACCGCTCCACGACATGCGCGTGCGCGTACCCCCGATGCCCCAGCACGTGCAGCCGCCCGGCCTGCGAGCGCAGCAGCACCAGAGCCTGGCTGCCGACCGCCGGGGCCACCTCGTCCCAGACCAGCTGCACCACGTCCTGCACGCCCACCGCCTCGGTCAGCGCACCCGCCAGACTCAGCACCTGGGAGATCGTCACGAGCCGGGCCGGGTGCGGATCCGCCTCCGGCGCCCTCCGTGCCAGATCCGCCACCGCCCGGGCCCGGCTGATGCGCACGCTCAGCCCGGTCGTGCTGGGATACAGCCGGAACGACAGCCAGTCGCCCGGCGGACGCAGCGCCACGAAGGACATCACCTCCTGGCTGATCAGCGCCGCCCGGTAGCGGTCCTCGTACACCGGGTCGTTCAGCCAGGGCACCGACACCCACGGCAGGGTGCCGAGCAGTTCCCCCGCCGCTCTGCCGAGCAGTTCGGCCGCCGCCGTGTTGACGAAGCCGATCCTGCCGTGCAGATCCAGCGAGACCAGCCCGTACGGCAGCCGGGACACCATCCGCGCCGCCTCCACCGAGCCCAGCGTGCCCGCCACGCCCGACACCGGCGCCGCGAGCACATCGGCCTCGGGCCCCACGGGACGGTTCTCCTCGGCGGCCCGTTCCAGCCGCAGCGCCAGCCGCGCGCAGGCCGCCGTCAGATGCTCGCGTTCGCATTCGGACAGCTCCGGCGGATGCGCACCCGGCCAGGTCACGAACACCGCGCCGTACACCTCGCGCTCCGTCGCCACGGGCGCCGCCGCCAGCGCGAACGGGTACGGCAGCACCACCGAGATCCGCGGATAGCGGCGGGCCATGTCGTCCTCGCCGCCCACCCACACCAGCCGCCGCTCACGCACCGCGTCGGCGACCGGGATCGGCGCGCTCAGCCCCACCCGTTCCCACGGTGCCGCGAAGGCCCGGGGCATGCCCGCCATCACCGCCATCTCCAGGACCGGTTCGTCGGGCCGGAGCAGGTACACCGCGCCGGAGTGCGCCCGCACCTCCTCCAGCAGCGAGGCCAGCGCGAGCGACAGCACCGGCTGGCCGGCCGACGCCCCGTCGGCCGTCGGCTCCCGTCCCGGCCCGGGCCCGTCGGACACGCCGACCACCTCCTCGTAACGGCCGCGCGTCGCTCTAGGGGACAAGACTCCCCCGCGGGAGCGCCCCGCGCATGACGAGCGCGTCCGCGACCTCGAGCCGGGCCCTCGTGAGGGACTCCCCCGGATACCCCGAACGCCCGGACCCATGCCCCGGCAGCGGATGCGCGGGGCGGCACACGGGCGCCCTGCGTGCGCCCCCGCGCACCGTGATGGCTGGTTCTCCGCGCCCGCGAACGATGATCGGGCCCAAGAATGGGCACGCGCTTACCGCGCCCGGGGCAGACGGCGCGGAGCACGAACGAGACGGACGCCGACTTAGCACGGCGACGGGAACGAACGAAGGCAACACGAACATCCGAGGGGGCGGGGTAGTGATCCAGGTGCTTCTGGTGCACGACACGAGTCTGGTGCGATCGGTCCTGGCGGAATGGCTGCGCCGGGATCCCGGGCTCGACGTGGAGGACACCCAGTGGAGCGGCGCCGGGGCGCGGGTGCGGTCTTTATGTCCGGACGTGTGCGCGGCGGATCTGGACTCCGCCGACGGCCTCGGGGTGCCACCGCTAGGCGAGCTGTGTCCGCCCGGCACCGCGGGCAGGCCGCCGGCGCTCGTGGTGCTGGCGCACGCGGACCGGCCGGGACTGCTCAAGCGGGCCGCCGAGGCCGGCGCGCTCGGCTTCGTCGACAAGGCGGGCTCCCCGGACCGCCTGGTGCGCGCCATCCGGAGCGTCGCGAGGAGGGAACGTTTCGTCGATCCGTCGCTGGGCTTCGGCTTCCTCAAGGCGGCGCAGATGCCGCTCACCAGACGTGAGCTGAGCGTGCTGTCCCTGGCGGCCGGGGGCGCGTCCATCGCGGAGATCGCCGGGAGCCTGCACCTCTCCCACGGCACCGTCCGCAACTACATGGCGTCCATCACCCGCAAGACCGGGGCGCGCAACCGGATCGACGCGATCCGGATATCTCAGGGGGAGGGCTGGGTGTGACTAGCGGGGCAGCGGCGCGCGGGACGGGGGCGTGGTCCAGCCGCCGACCAGGTTCCGGTACAGCGCCGAGGCCCGCAGCAGTTCTTCATGCGTGCCGCAGGCGGTGCGCGCGCCGTCCATGACGAGCACCCGGTCGGCGCGCCGGGCGGAACTGATGCGGTGGGCGACGACCACCAGTGTGCCGCCAGGACGCGCGGCGAAGGCCCGCTCGGCCCGCGCCTCGGCCTGCGGATCGAGATGGCAGGTCGCCTCGTCGAGCAGGGCGAGCGGGGCGGGGGAGAGATGGGCCCGGGTCAGCGCGATCAGCTGCCGCTCGCCCGCCGACAGCGCCGCCGGTTCGACCCGGCCGCCGGGCCCGCCCAGGGACCGCAGCAGCGGGGTCAGCCCGACGGCCTCGGCAGCCGCCAGCAACTCCGCCTCCGGCACCGGGCCGGGGCGGAAGAGCGCCAGGTTCTCGGCCAGGGTGCCGCCATGGACGTAGGCCTCCTGCGGAATCAGCACCCGCAGGGCGGCCGCGTCCGGCGCCGGTACCGCATGCCCGTACACCCGGATCGTGCCGCGCACCGGCCGCAGCAGCCCGGCGACCAGCCCGGTGAGCGTCGACTTGCCGATCCCGCTCGGCCCGACGACGGCCAGGTGCCCGCCCGCCGGGACGGTGAGGTCGAGCCCGTCCAGCACGGGCTCGCTCGCGGGACCGTAGGCGAAGGCGACGGAGGCGAGGGCGAGCGCGGGCGCCCCGGGGACCGGGACTCCGGTCCGGGCCGGCCGAGGGGCTGGTGACCGCCGCTCCGGTGGCTGGGTGACCGGCGGTCGCCGGGCGGCCGGCGGCGCGGCGGCCGGCCGTCGGTCCGCTGTCCGGCCGGCCCCCGACGGCTGGGCCGCCGGCCGCCCGGCGAGCGGCGGCCCGGGAACGGGCCGGGCGTCCGGCGACCGCCCCGCTCCCAGGGACTCGACCGGTGCGGGTCCCGTCGTCGGTGCGGCGGGGGCCGGAGGCGGTCCGGCCGGCGACTGCGGTGCCGGTGCCTGTGTCGGTGTCTGTGCGGGCGGTCGTTGACCGGCCTCGGGGTGTCCGGCCCCCGGGGGCGCGGGGGGCGCCTGGGCTGTCCGGAGTCGTGCGGCCGTGACCTCCCCGGCCGGCGGTGTGGTCAGGCGGCGCAGGACGACCGTCAGGCGGGAGCCGCCCGTGCCCAGGCCGTGGACGAGGTTGTGCAGGGCGGGCAGCAGGGACTGGGTGACGTAGGCGAGCGCCCCGACCAGGGCGCCCGGGGTGACGCCGTGGCCGAGCAGCCAGGGCGTGGTGGCGAGCAGCAGCACCACGGGCAGCTGGCCTCCCACCGCCAGAGCGGCCACCCGGGCCACGCTCCAGCGGGCCAGCGCGCGGGCGGCCTCCAGCTCCGCGTCGATCCGTTCCCCGGTGCCCACGGCGATCCGCTCCTCGGCACCGGCGGCCGTGATGTCCCGCAGCCCCGGGCACACCGCGCCCCACTCCCCGGCCAGCGCCTCGTCGGCGGCGAGGAACGCCTCCTGACGGCGGGCCAGCGGTCCGAGCGTCGCCGCGAACAGGGCCACCCCGGCCAGCAGCGGCGGCAGGACCACCGCCAGCAGCAGCGGCGCCAGCGAGAACAGACCGATCAGGGCACCGACGGCGGTGAACAGGAACGAGCGGGAGACCAACACCAGCCCGGCGAGCGAGTCCCGGGCGATCTCCACCTGCTGGGTCAGCCCGGACAGCGTCCCCGGGTCCGCCTCCCGGACCCCGCGCGCGACCACCGCCGTCGCCAGCCGGTCCCGGACCGGCTCGACCAGCGCGGCGACCGCGCCGTAGACCCGCCCGGTTCCGTACGCCCCGGCGGCCACGGCGAGCCCCCCCGCTCCCAGCCACAGCAGACCCGCCCGCGCGTCCCCGGCCAGGAAACCGGTGTCCAGCGCCCGCGCGAGGGCATATCCGACGACGAAGGTCTGCCCCGCCTCCAGCACGGACCAGGCACCGAGCCGGACCAGCACCCGCCACCGCGCCCGGAGAAACCGCCATGCCTGCCTGCGTGTGTCCATCAGCCGTAGGTCTCCGTTCCGTCTGCGCACACCGCGCGGCGGGACCGGCATGCCTGCCCGCGCCCGCGTACGTTCATCGGCCGGCGGTCTCCGCGCCGGCGTCCCGCACGGCCCCGGAGGAACGGGTGCGCTCGCCGTCGTCCGCCCGGGAGCCCCGCGCCGGCGTCCCGCCCGCGTACGTTCATCGGCCGGCGGTCTCCGCGCCGGCGTCCCGCACGGCCCCGGAGGAACGGGTGCGCTCGCCGTCGTCCGCCCGGGAGCCCCGCGCCGGCGTCCCGCCCGCGGCGTCCTCGCCGCGTTCGCGTGTCTCTGCCGGGGCCTCCCCTCTCCGTTCGGCGTCCTCGCCGCCCGCGGCTTCGCCCTCCGCCCCCGCCTCCGCTCCCTCGCCGAACACCCCCCGGTAGTCCGCGTCGCCCCACAGCTCCCGGTGCGTGCCCAGCGCGCGGATCCGCCCGGCGTCCAGCCAGGCCACGGTGTCGGCGCGGGCCGCGGTCGTCGGGCGGTGGGCGATGAGCAGGCGGGTCGGGCCCGGCCCCGGGGCCAGGAGCGAAAGGGCGATCTGGTGCTCGGTGACCGTGTCGAGGCTGGAGAGGGCGTCGTCCAGGACGAGCAGCCGGCCGCCGTGCGCGAAGGCCCGGGCCAGGCCGAGGCGCTGGGACTCGCCGCCGGAGCGGGGGGCGTCGGCGCAGCGGGTCGCGTAGCCGTCGGGCAGGCGGCGCACGAAGGCGTCGGCTCGGGCCCTGCGGGCGGCGGCACGCACGTCGGCGGGGGACGGGGTGGTGAGTCCCAAGGCGATGGTGTCCTCGATCGTCGTGCCGAGCAGGGCGGGGCGTTCGAAGGCGTAGACGACGGCGCGGCGCAGCTCGGCGTGGGTGAGATCGCCCAGCGGGACGCCGTCGAGGAGGACCTCGCCCGCGTCCGGGTCGGCGAGCCGGCCGGCCAGCTCCGCGAGGAGGGACTTGCCGGTGCCGGAGCGGCCGACGACGGCCAGTGTCGTGCCGCCCGGGACGGTCAGGTCGATGCCGTTCAGGACCGTGCGCGAGCCTCGCCGGGCGGTGACCTTCCGCAGCTCCAGGCGGCCCGGTCCGGGCGGCAGCCGACGGGTGCCGTGTCCGGGCGCGGGTTCGGACGACACCTCGGCCAGTCGTGCCGTCGCCGCGCGGGCCCGGCCGACCGCCGCCAGCCGGCCGACCAGCACACCGACACCGGTCGCGAGGACCGCGTACCGGGACGCGGCCAGCAGCTCGCCGACCGACAGGCGGTGCCGGGTGAGCAGCAGTCCGGCGACCGCCAGCACGCCCAGGTTCAGCAGCGGTGCCACGGTGACCGACTGCGCGGCGGCCCGCCCCTGCACCCGCCACATACGGTGCCCGGCGCGGGACAGCTCGGGCAGCGGAGCGAGCACCCGTGCCGCCTCGCGGTCCTCGGCGCCGGCTGCCCGGATCGTCCGGAAACCGCCGACCGCCTCGGCCAGAGCCTCCGCGATCCTTCCCTGCACCCGCTGGTACTCCGCCGCACAGGCCGTCGTGTCCCGGGCGAAGGCCCGCAGCAGCAGGGCGAGCACGGGCGCCCCGGCGAGGAACACGGCCGCCAGCCACGGGTCGATGAGACCGAGCGCCACCACGCCCCCGACGGGCCCGGCGAGCGCGGCGAACAGCGCGGCCAGCGCCCCCGGCGCCGTCCCGGCCTGTGCCGCGCCGCCGACCAGCCGCGCCACCAGGTCCCCGGCGCCGAACCTGGCCGTCGCGCGCGGTCCGAGCGCCAGCACGTGCCCGGTGGCGCGGCGGCGCAGCCAGGCGGTGGCTTCCGCGTCGGTCGTGCCGGCGAGCACGCCCGCGCAGCCCTCCAGCAGGGCGGTCAGCAGCACGAGCCCGGCGCAGACGCCGACCCAGCGGGCCGCCGGTGCGTGCGCCAGCAGCAGGTCGAGGGTGTGGCCGAGCAGGGCGGGCAGCAGCAGACCCGTCGCCGTGGCCGCCGTGCTCACGGCACACAGCGCGGCGCACCGGGCGCCGGTGTGCCGCAGCATCGCTCGTGACAGGGCGCGGCCGGCCGGGGGAGAGGACGGGGTGCCGTCGGGACGCAGGGTCATCGGCTGCTGCCTCGCTCGGGTCGGACGGGAACGGGAAGGCTCCGGACGGCCCCTCCCCGAGGAGGAGGCCGTCCGGAGCCGTGGACTTGCCGGCCCGGTCAGAGACAGAGCAGAACGCTCGCCGCGGAGACGCAGGAGAGCAGGCTCGCGGTGCTCGCGCCGGTGTGGGTGTGCTCCTCGGACTCAAGGGTCTGCAGGTCGAGAAGTGCCATGGTGGTGTCCTTTCTCTGGGTCGGTCCCTGTAGGGGACGGGGGTTGTGTCACGACTCCGTCAGGTTGCGGAGCCGCGTGTGGGGGCCGCCGCTGGGGGCGGCAGGAAGGGCAGGTGCGCGATGCCCTCGGGATCGCGGGCCGCGGCGAGCGCGAGCAGGCAGCCTGCCGTACCGGTGGCGAGGTCCATGGAGAGCCGCATCATCTGGTGCCCGGGGAAGGCCAGTTGGCCCTGGTACGCCATCGCGAACCAGCCGAGTCCCGCGATCTGCTGCTCCAGCCGCTCCCGGGTGGCCGCCGGGGCGGAGCTGCGGGCGAGGTGCAGGATCATGCCGGCGCGGCCCTGGAAGAGGCCGGGCTGGGCGTAGAAGCGGGAGGTGGCGGCGGTGAGGATGCCCGCCCTGGCCGCCTCGAACTGCGGGCTGCCGGCCCGTGCCAGGTAGTCGTCGAGGACCAGCCCGATGCCCGCGCTGCCGTCGCCGAGGTAGGGCAGGGTGCGCCAGCCCTCGTCCACCTCCAGGCCGCCGCCCGCCTCCTGCACCACGCAGCAGGCCAGGTCACGGCGGAGCGCCTCGGCCGCCGCGTCCAGGAAGCGGGCCTCGCCGGTCTCCTCGTACCACCGGATCAGGAACAGCGCGGGCCCGCTCGCACCGCGCAGCAGCCCGGCGCGTCGGCGCGGGGTGTCCGGCACCGGTTCGGCGAGGCGTCCTGCGAGGATGTCGGCGGCCTCGGCGGCACGTTCCCGCAGCTCCGCCTCGCCGGTCGTGGCCGCCAGCCGGCCGAGCACCAGGCCGAGTCCGGCCAGGCCGCCGTGCAACTCGGAGGAGAGGTTCCGCCAGTTCTCCCGCAGGATGCCGTCCGCCAGGTCCAACGCCCGCTGCCGGTGGCCCAGTTGTTCCAGGACCAGGGCGACGCCCGCGAGGCCGTCGTACAGGCCGAGCGGGGTGCCGGGCGGTGGCGGGGCGGTGTGGTCCAGCAGCCAGCGCTCGCCCTCGTCGTACCGGCCGGCCCCGGACGCCTGGAGCGCGTACAGCACCCCCGCCGCGCCGTGCGCGAGGCCGAGGCCGCCGCCGTCGGAGAACTGGGCGATGTCACCGGGGAAGAGCCGGTCGTCGCGTTCCGGGGTGGCGGAGGCGAGGATCGCCTTCACCATCGAGTCCCGGCTGTAGGGCCAGTCACCGGGCACCACCGGAGGGGCGGACCTGCTGCTCGGCCGTCCCGCCGGATCCCGGGTGATCTCCGCGACGGCCTCGTCCAGGAAGGCGCGCGGCACGTCCGGGAACTGCTCCGCGATCACCTCCGCGAGATGCGCGGCCTTGCCCCGGTCCACCACGAACAGCGTGGTCACCGGCAGGAACAGGGCCAGGCGCAGACAGGCCAGCGCATACCGGTCGACATCCGTGCCGCGCCGGTCCGGCGGCGCGAAGAAACCGGGGTGGGCGACGGTCTGCCGGGCGTTCTGCGCGGCGGGCGCGGCGGCCTCGAAGTCGATCAGGTACACCGACTCGTCGTCCGGGGCCACCATGATGTTGAAGACGTGCAGGTCGTTGAAGACCAGACCGCGCGCGTGCACGGCGGCCACCGCGTCCTCCACCGCCGCGTGGACGCGTAGTGCCCACGCCGTGTACGCGGCGATCTTCGCGGGGTCCGGGTCGGGGGTGAGCAGCGGATGCCGTTCGGCGAAGAACGAGTTGAGCGGGCGGCCGTCGAGGAAGTCCATGACCAGGAAGCGGTGCTCGCCCAGCGTGAACCAGTCCCGCACCTCGGGCACCACACCGGTCCCGGCGGCCTGTTCCAGTGCGGACTTCTCCCGCTCCAGCCGGGTCACCGCGTCCGCGCCGTCGGCGGCGAGGCCCGCGTGCGGCCGGGCCTCCTTGAGCACCACCCGGCGCCCGTCCCGGGTGTCGGTGCCCGCGTACACCCCGCCGCCGTTGGAGAAGTGCAGTGCCTTCTCTATCCGGTACGGAAGATCGCCGACCGTCGTGGTGTTGCGGGCCTCGAGGTGCGGCCGCAGGAACTCCGGCAGCGTCACCCACTGCGGTACCTGGAAGGACGGCGCCCGCCGGTCCGGCACCAGACGTCCCGAGCCGTCGGTCACGGCCGGGACCAGCGTGCCCCGCTCGTCGACCACGTACCGGCGGGCGAAGGCGCCGTAGCGGACGTAGAGCGGACCGTCGTGCCAGCGCAGGTCGGTGAGGACGTAGGGCCCCTCCGAGCCCGCCAGCAGCTCGCCGAGTTCCTCCAGGGTCCGCCGCAACTGCTCCTCGTCGGCCGGGTACACCGTGACGAACTTGCCGCTGGTGTCGCGTCCCGCGTACTTGGCGTTGCGCAGATGCAGCAGGTGCGGGCCCGGCACGAACTTGAACGGGATGCGGCGCGGCACGCAGTAGTCCCACACGACCGCGGCGATCCGCTCCGCGTTCGCCGCGGTCGCCGAGGAGTGGATCTTCCAGCCCTGTGCCGGCGACGGGAGCGGCGCGCCGTCCGCGCCGAGCGGGGTCAGGGTGAGCCAGTCGCCGCTGCGGGCCGCGTGCCAGCTCTCCGGGACGGCGCGACGCGCCGTCGCGAACAGCGGCGCGGGCTCCCCGCCGTCCGCCGAGAGCCGATCGGGCGTGTCGTAGAAGTGCCCGTCGGCCAGCGCGTACACCTCGTAGCGCTTGTCCATGCGCCTCCCGTCCCTCGTCGTGGGTGACGGCTAGACACTCGCAGCAGTCGCACGGTCGCGGACAGTAGCGTCTGTCACGAGAAGGCCGTGCGGAACTCACGGGTCAAGATGTGTTCGGCGGCTTTCGAGCGACGGGTGGGAAGCCGGATGAGCGGGTGCCCGCGGTACCCGTCCGTTCCCAGGGGCTGCGCGGGCGGCCGACACGCGCTGTAATGGCGAAGTGGTCAGTGAGGGCGCTGCTGCGATCAGCAGAACGAGGACGGAGCGTGCCGAAGCCGCCCTTGAAACCCTCACCGCGTTCGCCACGCCCGACCGGCTGCGCCGCGTGCTCGAACAGGCCCTCGTCTTCGCCGGGGCGGCCTTCGCCGGGGTGTACACGCCCGGCGGCGACCCGTCCCATCTGTTCCTCGCCGAGTCGGCGGGTCTGCCCCGCACCCAGTACGGGCTCCGCGACGGCTACCCGGCCGCGGGCGGCTCCCCGGTCGCCGAGGCCCACCGCACCGGACGGCCGCTGTGGCTCGGCCCCGCGGAACTGGCCGGCTGCCCCGAGGCGCGGCGCACCCCCTCCGGTGACTTCTCCCTGGCCGCCCTGCCGCTCGGCCCGGCGGGCGGCGGCTGTCTGCTGGCCGTCAGCGAGCACCCCGGCGGCTTCGGCACCGACGACCGCTCCTGCCTGGAGCTGATCGCCCGCGCGATCGCCCTGCCCCGAAGGGAGGCCGCCGCCGACGAGACCGGCGAACTGCTCCCGGGCGCCTTCAGCCTCGCCATGGACACCGGCCGGGTCGAGGTCGGCGACGCGATCCTGCGGCTGTTCGACATCGACCGGGACGTCTTCGACGGCCGGGTGGAGACCCTCCTCGGGCGGACCGTGCCCGAGGACCTGCCGGCGCTGATGTCCGTGGTCGAGGCCGACCACATGTCCATCGGCGACCGCGAGCTGGAGTTCCGCATCCTGCAGCCCTCCGGCCCGCCCAAGTGGCTGCGGCTGCGCGGCCGGCTGGTGCCCGGCGGGGAGGGCCGCCCGGCCCGGCTCGTCGGCACCGTCGCCGACGCCTCCACCCTGCGCTCCGACGTCACCGACGTGGCCCGGGTGCAGCGCCTGGCCGCCGCCCTGGCCACCGCGGGCACCGTCAAGGACGTCGGCCAGGCCGTCGTCGCCGCCCTGCGCAAGCCGCTGCAGGCCGACCGGATCGCCCTGGCCGAACTGGAGAACGACCGGCTCGTGGTCACCGTCCTCGACCCGCCCGAACCCGAGGCCTGGCCCGAGGTGTGGCGCAGCGAGTGGCGCACCGAGTGGCCCGACGCGCCGGTGCGCGCCATGCCCACGCTGGCCGCCGCGCTGCGCGAGGGCCGCGCCCGGATCTGGCCCGCCGGCAGCGCGCTGGAGCCCGCCCTCGCCGAGGTCGGCCCCGGCGGTCTCGCGGTGCTGCCGCTGCCCGCCGGCGGCCGCATGGCCGGTGCCTGCCTCATCGGCTGGGACCGCCCGCACGACTTCGCCCCCGACGAACGCGCCCTGCTCACCGCCTGCGCCGCGCTGACCGGCCAGGCCCTGCTGCGCGCCCACGCCTTCGACGCCGAGCACGAACTCGTCGGCATGCTCCAGCGCACCCTGCTGCCCCGCCGCCTGCCCCGGCTGCCCGGCGCGGTCGCCGTCGCCCGCTACCTGCCCACCACCGCCGGTCTTGAGGTCGGCGGCGACTGGTACGACGTGATCCCGCTCGCCGACAACCACGTGGCCCTCGTCATCGGCGACGTCCAGGGCCACAACGCGGGCGCCGCCACGCTGATGGGCCAGATGCGCACCGCGCTGCGCGCCTACGCCGCCGAGGGCCACACCCCCGACGTCGTCGTCGCGCACGCCAACCGGCTGCTGCTGGACATGGAGACCGACCTCTTCGCCACCTGTGCCTATGTCGACGTCGACATGGAGCAGGGCACCGCCTGGTGCGTGCGGGCCGGCCATCTGCCGCCCGTGCTGCGTCACCCCGACGGCTCGGTCGAGATCGTGCAGACGGAGGGCGGCCCGCCGCTCGGGGTGCTCGGCCAGGCCGAGTATCCGATGACCCCGCTCAGGCTCCAGCCCGGCACGGTGGTCGCGCTGACCACCGACGGACTCGTGGAGTCCGCCGACGCCGACATCGACGTGGGCATGGACCGGCTCGCCGCCGAACTGGCCGCCGCCGACCCCGGCCACCTCGGACTGGTCGCCGACGCCCTGCTCACCGGCGCGCACCGCGGCGACGACGTGGCCCTGCTGCTGATGCGCTACGACGGCATGGCCGTGCGGCCGCTGCGGGAGAGCTGGACGGTGTGGCGGCTGCCGGAGGCGGTCCGCCACGCCCGCCGCTTCACCCGGCGCTCCCTGCGCACCTGGGGCGTCTCACCGGACACGATCGACGCGGCCCTGCTCGTGGTCTCCGAACTCGTCACCAACGCCCTCGTGCACACCGGTGGCCCGGTCCGGCTCGACCTCAGCCTGGTCAACCACCGGCTGCGGCTCGCCGTCGCCGACTCCTCTCCGCGCAGCCCCGTCAAGCCCGCCAGCATCGGCTGGGAGGCCACCGGCGGCCGGGGCATCCTGCTGGTGGAGGCCGTGTCGGCGGCCTGGGGCACGATCCCGGTCAGCGGCGGCAAACAGGTCTGGGCGGACCTCGTGCCCGAAGGCTGACCCGCCACTCGGGTGCGGTACAGAGCCGTTCAGGCAGCCTGGGGAGGCGCGCTCGGCGACCCGTGCCTAGGGTCGGATGATGTGGCACACACCTTCGAAGAACTGGTGCAGAAGCAGCGCGCGGCCGACGCGGCCCACGCCACCGTCCAGGACCTGCGGGACACCTACGGCCCGCCGGCCGAGCGACGGATGACGGGTGCCCAGTCGGGCACCTACGAGACCGCCCTGCGCGCCTGGCGGGACCTGGCCCGGGACGTGCAGACCGCGGTGAGCGAGTACGCCAAGGAGACGGGCCGGCCCCGGGCCGAGGTGGAGGCCGAGGTCGAGCAGGCGGCGACGGAGGACGCATGAGCCGAGCCGGCCGGCGGGCCGAGCGGCTCGTGGACGCGGCCGACGCGCGGCTGCCCGTCCTGGAGGGCGGGGCGCTGCTGCGCAAGGCGTTCCCGGAGCACTGGTCCTTCTTCCTGGGGGAACTCGCGCTCTACAGCCTGCTCGTGCTGATCCTGACGGGCGTGTGGCTGACGTTCTTCTTCCAGCCGGAGATGCGCGAGGTCGTCTACACGGGCTCCTACGTACCGCTGCAGGGCGTGCTCATGTCGGCCGCGTTCGACTCCACCCTGCGCATCAGCTTCGACGTGCGCGGCGGCCTGCTGATAAGGCAGACCCACCACTGGGCCGCGCTCGTCTTCGTCGCCGCGATCGGCCTGCACATGCTGCGGATCTTCTTCACCGGCGCCTTCCGCCGGCCCCGGGAGCTGAACTGGGTCATCGGGCTGACCCTGTTCGTGCTCGCGCTCGCCGAGGGCTTCGCCGGCTACTCGCTCCCCGACGACCTGCTCTCCGGCACCGGGCTGCGCATCGCGCAGGGCATCATGATGTCGATCCCGGTGGTGGGCACGTACGTGGCCTTCTTCGCCTTCGGCGGCGAGGTCCCGGGCCACGACATCATCACCCGTCTCTACCCGGTGCACATCCTGCTGCTCCCCGGCGCCCTCATCGCCCTGGTGACGGTGCATCTGGTCCTGGTCTTCCGCCTCAAGCACACCCAGTGGCGAGGCCCCGGCCGCACCCGGCGCAACGTCCGGGGCAAACCGCTCTTCCCGCAGTTCACCGCCACCTCCACCGGTCTGTCCCTGACCGTCTTCGGCGTTCTGGTGCTGGTCTCCGGCGTCGCCCAGATCAACCCCGTCTGGTTGTACGGCCCCTACCGTCCGGACCTGGTCTCCACCGGCTCCCAGCCCGACTGGTACGTGGGGTTCCTGGAGGGCGCGCTGCGGCTCGTACCGCCGTGGGAGACGAACGTCGCCGGGCACACGGTCATGTGGAACGTGCTGCTGCCGGCCGTCGTCCTGCCGGGCCTGCTGTTCGCCGTGCTCTATGCCTATCCCTTCGTGGAGCAGCGGCTGACGGGGGAGCGGTACCAGGAGCAGCACCTGTGCGACCGGCCGCGCGAGCGTCCCGTGCGCACCGGCCTCGGGGTGGCGGGCACCGTCTTCTACGGCGTGCTGCTGCTGGCGGGCGCCAACGACATCATCGCCCTCACCTTCCGCGTCTCCGTCAACACCCTGACCTGGGTGCTGCGCATCGCTCTCGTGGTGGCGCCCGTTCTCGCGTTCCTCGTCACCCGGTGGCTGTGCCGGGCCCTGACGGCGGCCGAGCGGGAACGCCTCGCCGAGGGCGTGCCCACCGGCGACATCCGGCAGAACGTCGCCGGCGGCTACGAGAGCGACCACGAGCCCGTCGAGGACTTCCGGCCCGGCGCTCCCCGCAGACCGCTCACCGGCGCGCGTACTGGAACACCATCCCGAACACCCCCCGCGCCAGAACGCCGAGACCGATGAGGAACAGCCACAGTCCGTAGACGACGCCGGTGGCCGTCACCGCGAAGCCGAGCGCGGTGACGATCGGCCACAGGCTCTCGTCCGGGAAGAACGCCACCGGCCCGGCCCCCTCCGCAACCTCGGCGTCGGTGCGGTCCTGCGGGCGTGAGCCCCGGCGCCGGTACTGGATGAGACAGAAGAAGGAGACCAGCGCCGCCATCCCGAACGCGACGACCAGCGCGGTCGTGCCCGTCGCGTCCTGCGACCACACCCCGTACAGGGCGGCCGAGCCCCCGAAGAACAGCGCCACGCCGCCGAACAGCATCGCCTCCGCCTTCATCGCGCCGTCTCCTGCCCGGCCGGCGCCTCGACCTCCGGATGGTGCAGGTCGAAGGCGGGTGACTCCGACCGGATACGGGGCAGCGCGGCGAAGTTGTGCCGCGGCGGCGGGCAGGAGGTCGCCCACTCCAGACCGCGCCCCCACCCCCAGGGGTCGTCCAGCAAGACCTTCTCGCCCCTGGCGGCGGTGCGCCAGACGTTGTACAGGAACGGCAGGGTGGACACGCCCAGCAGGAACGCGCCCGCCGACGACAGCGTGTTGAGGAGCGTGAAGCCGTCCCCGGGCAGATAGTCCGCGTAGCGGCGGGGCATCCCCTGTTCGCCGAGCCAGTGCTGCACCAGGAACGTCAGCTGGAAGGCCGGGAACAGCAGCCAGAAGTGCAGCTTGCCGAGCCGTTCGTCCAGCATCTTCCCGGTGAACTTCGGCCACCAGAAGTAGAAGCCGGCGAACATCGCGAACACCACCGTGCCGAACAGGACGTAGTGCAGGTGCGCCACGATGAAGTAGGAGTCGGTCAGATGGAAGTCGAGCGGCGGAGAGGCGATCAGCACCCCGCTCAGCCCGCCGAGCAGGAACGACACCAGGAACCCCATCGACCACAGCATCGGTGTCTCGAACGAGAGCGACCCGTGGATCATCGTCCCGATCCAGGCGAAGAACTTGATGCCCGTGGGCACCGCGATCAGGAACGACATGATCGAGAAGAACGGCAGCAACACCGCTCCGGTGGCGAACATGTGATGCGCCCACACCACCGCCGACAGCATGGTGATCGAGATCGTCGCCCCGATCATCGGCAGATAGCCGAACAGAGGTTTGCGGGAGAAGACCGGGATGATCTCCGAGACGATCCCGAAGAACGGCAGGGCCACGATGTACACCTCCGGATGCCCGAAGAACCAGAACAGGTGCTGCCACAGCAGCGCGCCCCCGTCCGCCGCGTCGAAGACGTGCGCCCCGAACTTCCGGTCGGCCTCCAGCGCCAGCAGGGCCGCTGCGAGCACCGGGAACGCGGGCAGGATCAGGATCGAGGTGAACAGCACGTTCCACGTGAACATCGGCATCCGGAACATGGTCATGCCGGGCGCGCGCAGGCACATGACCGTGGCGATGAAGTTCACCGCGGTCAGCGTCGTGGACACGCCCGACACCGCCAGCCCCATGACCCACAGGTCACCGCCCGCGCCGGGGGAGAAGTAGGCGCTGTTGAGCGGCGCGTAGGCGAACCAGCCGAACGCCGCCGCCCCGCCCGGCACCAGGAACCCGGCCACCACCATCAGGCCGCCGAACAGGTACATCCAGTACGACAGCGCGTTCAGCCGCGGGAAGGCCAGGTCGGGCGCGCCGATCTGCAGCGGCATGACGGCGTTGGCGAACCCGGCGAACATGGGCGTGGCGAACAGCAGCATCATGATCGTGCCGTGGATCGTGAAGAACTGGTTGTACCCCTGATCGCTCAGGAACTGCAGGCCGGGGCGGGCCAGTTCCGCGCGCATACCGAGCGCCAGCAGCCCGGCCAGCAGGAAGAAGCAGAACGCCGTGACCATGTAGAGACGGCCGATCACCTTGTGGTCGGTCGTGGAGACCCAGCGCATCAGGGTCCGGCCCGGTCGCGGAGCCGGCGACGCATAGCGGGCGACGATCTCCGTGATCTCGGGCATCTGCGGCGATTCGGTCATCTCGGATGACGCTACTCCGGGCAGCCGCAGCCCCGCCCACGCCACGCCCTGCGCGCCGACGCCGGGCTGTGTCGCCGGCTGAACCGATCGGGTGACGGTGTGCGCGCCGGGCATCGCCGGCAGACCCCCGGGTACCCGGCGCTCATGGACACTGCCATGTACGAAGCAGCCGCCGGAGTACAGGTCTTCGGGTACATCGTCATCCTCCTCGTGGGCGTCGCCTGCGCGGCCGGGCTGATATGGGCCTTCCGCCTGGGATTCAAGGTGCGCCGACGTGAACCCGGTCCCCCCGGGCCCGAGGAGCAGCCCAGGCTGCCGTCGTCCGGGCCGGTGCGCGAGGTCCGTGAGATGCGCGAGCCCGACGAGGTGCCCCGGGCCGCCGACGGCAGCGAACGGCTCACCCCGTACCAGCTCGGCAACGTCGGTACCAAGCGCGCCGACGACCAGCGCCGTATGCGCTGGTCGCCCGGCTCCAGCGGGTCCTTCGGCGGCGGTGGCGGCGGCCGGACCTGACCGCTGCCGCCCGCCCGGGGTTTACCGGGTCCCCGGCGCGGGGACCCGGGCGGGCATCGACAGCACAGAAGGAAGATGAACGACGTGACCGCGCACGGCAGTGAGAAGCCCGCCCTGCCCTATGCCGAGACCGGATGGGCGAAGGCCCATCGCAGGCCGGGCCCGGGAGTGCGCACCTGCCTCCCCGCCGTCCTGGAACGCGCGTCCACCGAGCGGCGGCACGCCCCGGCCGAGGACACCATAGTGCGGGGCGAGGACTGACCGGAGCACGCCCAGCGGGGGGCCGGGCACCCCATGCCGGTCCGGTCACGAAGCCGCGGTGAACCCGGCGGCGACGTCAGGCGCGGGTCTTGGCCAGCAGTTCCAGGATCTCGGCGGTCGTGCCGCTCTCCCCGAGCCGCGGGAAGATCCGCTCGACGCTGCCCGTGTGCGCAGCGGGGTCGCTGTCGGCCATGGCGTCCGTGGCGAGGGTGACGTGGTAGCCGTGGGCGTAGGCGTCGCGGGCGGTGGACTCCACGCCGATGCTGGTGGCGACGCCGGTCAGCACGATCTGGGTGATGCCCCGGCGGCGCAGCTGGACGTCCAGGTCGGTGCCGTGGAAGGCGCTCCAGTTGTGCTTGGTGACACGGATGTCGCCGGGGTGACCGGACAGTTCGTCGACGATGACGTCCCAGCCCTCGGGGAAGGCGAGTCCGCGCGGCTGGCGTTCGGTGCGGCCGGGGACGGCGTCCGCCCCGTCGGACGCGAAGGAGACCCGGACGAGGACCACGGGCAGGCCGTGGGAGCGGAAGGCGTCGGCGAGTTCGGCCGTGCGGGAGACGACGTGCGCGCCCGGGTACGGCTCGGTGGGCATGGCCACGATGCCGTTCTGCAGGTCGATCGCGACGAGGGCGGTGCGGGGGTCGAGGGTGGTGAGCGACATGGGTCGGTCAGGCCTTTCGGGGGGTTGGGGGGATACGAGGAGTGAGCCGGCCGAGGGAACGGTCGGGCAGGGTCGCCGCCAGCAGCAGTGCGGAGCCGGCGAGCATGAACAGGGCCAGGCCGTGCAGCCCGGCCGTGTCGGCGCGGTGCGGGAAGAACGCCGCCGTGGCGACGGACGCGCCCAGCGCGCCGAGGTAGGTGAAGGTCCGCAGCAGTCCCGCCGCGGAGGCGATCCGCTCCGGGTCGGCCTGCCGGTACAGGGCGTTCTGTGTCGCCAGACCGATCAGTCCCTGCGGGACGCCGAGCAGGGCGCCGACCGCGAGCAGCAGCCACAGCGGGCTGTCGGCACGCACCAGGAGCAGCAGGGCGCAGCCCGCGAGTTGCAGCACGGAGCCCGCGATCAGCTTGGTGCGGACCGCCTCGCGGCGCCCGGTGAGCGTGGAGACGGTGAGCGCGGCCACCGACAGCGGCAGCAGCGCGAGCCCGGCGGTGGAGGCGCTGAGTCCGCGCCCCTGCTCCAGCCACTGCGTGTAGCCGTACATGAAGGCGTAGGCGGTGGTGTAGCCGAGCAGCTGGCGCAGGTAGGTGGCGAGGAGCGGGCCGTTCCCGCCGAGGACGCGCAGGTCGATGAACGGGTCCGGTACGCGTAGCTCGCGCGCCGCGAAGGCGGCGGCAGCGGCGGCGGACAGCACCGGCAGGTACCAGCGGTCGGACCGCGGACCCATCAGGAACAGCATGAGCGCGACCAGCACCGCCGCGAACAGCGCCATGCCGGGTGCGTCCACGCCGCGCCGACGGGTCGCGGTGTGAGGCAGCCGCAGGGCGCCGAGCACCAGGCAGGCCGCCGAGAGCGGCACGTTGACGGCGAAGACGGTCCGCCAGCCGCCCGCACCGATGAGCAGGCCGCCGAGCGCGGGCCCGACGACGGCGACGGTCTGTCCGGCGACGGCGAGCGCGGCCAGCACGCCCGCCGGGCTGTCCTGCCCGGTGCGTTCGGCCTCGCTCCGGGTCAGCCGCATCGCCGCCGGGTACGCCGCCGAGGTGCCGAGGCCCAGCAGGGCCCGCGCCGCGATCAGCGTGCCGAGCGAGGGCGCGAGGGCGCCCAGCAGGCCGGCGGCGCCGACCAGGGCGGTACCGCCGAGGTAGAGGCTGCGCGGGCCGTACATGTCCACGAGGCGGCCGACGACCGGCTGGCCGACGGCGGTGGCCAGGTAGAGCGCCGAGACCAGCCAGACCGTCTCGGCGGGCGGTGCCCCGAAGGCGACGCCGATCGGCACCAGGGCCACGGCGATCATCGAGGAGTTGACCGGGTTCAGGACCGTACCGACGAGCATCGGCGGGATGAGGCGGCGGTCGAAGCCGGCGGGGGAGGGACCGGCGGTCCCGGCGCGTGCGGTGAGCCGCGGTATCACGGCTGGGACAGCCGTTCCATCAGCTCCAGTGCCCTGAGGACGGTCTCCCGCTCCTCGTCCGTGAACCGGTCCTGGAAGGCGCGGGCCAGCCATTCCTCGCGCACCTGCTTGTTGCCCTCGATGCGGGCCCGGCCGGCGTCGGTCAGGGTGACCAGCTGGCGGCGGCCGTCGGCGGGGTCGGGGGCGCGGCGGATCAGCCCGTGCTGGTCCAGCGCGGCCAGCGTGGTGGCCATGGACTGCGGCCGTACGCCCTCGGCGGCGGCCAGGGCGCTGGCCGTGGCCGCGCCGTGCTTGCCGACCAGGGTGAGCGCAGATTCCTGGGAGGGGGTGAGATCGGCGTCCTGCGCGATCTCACGGATACGGCGCCGCAGCCGGCTGAACACCACGCGCAGATCGCGCGCGGCCCGGACGGCCGAGTCGGAGATGTGAACCATTCCGCCAGCGTAGAACCGTCAGGCCAAACTGTCCAGGAGAAACTGTTCAGCTTTGACTGAAGAATTGCCGGGTACTCGCCGGCCCTCGGACCACCCGACGGGCCGGCGGCCCCGTACGCCGGTGAAGCGAAGGAGCGCAGATGACCTCTCCGGACATGTCCGGCCTGGAGGCGGCCCTCCGCGCCGAGGTGGACGGCGAAGTCCGCTTCGACGCGGGCAGCCGGGGCGCCTACGCCACGGACGGATCGAACTACCGGCAGGTCCCCCTCGGCGTCGTCGTCCCCCGCACCGTGGAGGCGGGCGCCCGCGCCCTGTCGGTGTGCGCACGCTTCGCCGCCCCCGTCCTGTCCCGGGGCGGCGGCACCAGCCTGGCCGGCCAGTCCACCAACACGGCCGTCGTGATCGACTGGAGCAAGTACTGCACCGAAGTCCTCTCCGTCGATCCCGAACAGCGCACCTGCGTGGTCGAACCCGGCATCGTCCTCGACGAACTCGACCGGCGACTCGCCCGCCACCGGCTGCAGTTCGGCCCGAAACCCTCCACCCACAGCCACTGCGCCGTCGGCGGCATGATCGGCAACAACTCCTGCGGCGCCTCCGCCCAGGCCTTCGGCAAGACCGTCGACAACGTGCGGCGCCTGGAGATCCTCACCTATGACGGGCAGCGCGCCTGGGTCGGCCCGACCCCGCCGGACGAACGGGCCCGGATCATCGCCGGCGGCGGCCGGCTCGCCGAGATCTACACCGGCCTCGACCGCATCGCCGGTGAGTACCTGGCCGACATCCGCCGCGGCTACCCCAAGATCCCGCGCCGCGTCTCCGGCTACAACCTCGACTCCCTGCTGCCCGAGAACGGCTTCGACGTCGCCAAGGCCCTCGTCGGCAGCGAGGGCACCCTGGTCACCGTGCTGCGCGCCGAACTCGGCCTCGTCCCGGTCCCGGCGTACCAGTCGCTGCTGGTCCTCGGTTACGACGACATCTGCGCCGCCGCCGACGACGTACCCCGCCTGCTCGAGCACTGCAACCCCAGCCAACTGGAGGCCCTGGACGGGCGCATGGCGCAGCTGATGCGCGAGGAGGGCGCCTACCTCGACTCCCTCCGCGTCCTGCCCGAGGGCGACAGCTGGCTGATGGTGCAGTACAGCGGCGACAGCCAGGAGGACGTCGACGAACAGGCCCACGCACTGCTGCACGCCATCGGCCGCGGCGAGAAGGACGGTGACGTCGCCTTCTCCGACGACCCCGAGCGCGAGCAGAAGATGCTCAGGGCCCGCGAGGCCGGACTCGGCGTCACCGCGCGCCCGCCGGACGACCGCGAGACCTGGGAGGGCTGGGAGGACTCCGCCGTACCGCCCGAGCGGCTCGGCGACTATCTGCGCGACCTGAAGGAGCTGTTCGAGGAGTTCGACTACGACCACCCCTCCCTGTACGGGCACTTCGGGCAGGGCTGCGTCCACACCCGCATCCCGTTCGGGCTGAGGAGCGCCGAGGGCGTCGCCGACTTCCGCCGCTTCCTGGAACGCGCCGCCGACCTCGTCGCCTCCTACGGCGGCTCCCTCTCCGGCGAGCACGGCGACGGCCAGGCCCGGGGCGAACTGCTCACCCGCATGTTCGGCGAACGGCTCGTGACCGCCTTCGGCGAGCTGAAGGCCCTCTTCGACCCCGGCAACCGGATGAACCCCGGAAAGATCGTCCACCCCCAGCCCGTCGACGGACAGCTGCGGCTCGGCCCCGCCTGGCGGCCGGCCACCCCCGCGACCCACTTCGGCTTCCCCGAGGACGAGCACTCCTTCGACCGCGCGGTGATGCGCTGCGTCGGCATCGGCAACTGCCGCGGCCACTCCGGCGGCGTGATGTGCCCCTCCTACCGGGCCACCATGGAGGAGGAGCACTCCACCCGCGGCCGCGCCCGGCTGCTGTTCGAGATGCTCGACGGGCACGCCGACTCCGCCGTCGTGGACGGCTGGCGCTCCACCGCCGTCCACGACGCGCTCGACCTGTGCCTGGCCTGCAAGGGCTGCAAGTCCGACTGCCCGACCGGAGTCGACATGGCCACCCTCAAGGCCGAGTTCCTCTCCCACCACTACGAAGGCCGGCTCCGCCCCGCTGCCCACTACTCGATGGGCTGGCTGCCGCTGTGGGCGCGGCTGTCCCGCCTCGCCCCCCTGCTGGTCAACTCCGCGCTCCACGCGCCGGGCCTGGCCCGCGCGGGCAAACGGCTGGCCGGCCTCGACGAGGCCCGCTCGGCACCCGTCTTCGCCGAGCAGTCCTTCCTCCAGTGGTGGCGGGCACGCGGCACCGAGGACCCCGACCCGGCCGACCCGCGCACGCTGCTGCTGTGGCCCGACACCTTCAGCAGCTACTTCCACCCCTCCATCGCGAAGTCGGCCGTACGTGTCCTGGAGGATGCCGGATTCCGGGTCGCCGTCCCCACCGAACCGGTGTGCTGCGGCCTGACCTGGATCTCCACCGGGCAACTGCCCGTCGCCAAGAAGGTGCTGCGCCGCACCCTCGACGTACTCCGCCCTCACCTGGAGGCGGGCACCCCGATCATCGGCCTCGAACCCTCCTGTACCGCCGTCTTCCGCGCCGACGCCCCCGAACTGCTGTCCGGCGACCAGGACGTGCAGCGGCTCGCCGGACAGGTCCGCACCTTCGCCGAACAACTCGTCCACCACGCGCCCGGCGACTGGCGCCCACCCCAGCTCGCCCGGCAGGCGACCGTGCAGACCCACTGCCACCAGCACGCCGTCATGAAGTTCGACGCCGACCGCGAACTGATGCGCCGCGCCCACCTCGACGCCGAGGTGCTCGACGAGGGCTGCTGCGGCCTGGCCGGCAACTTCGGCTTCGAACGCGGCCACCACGAGGTCTCCCTGGCCGTCGCCGAACAGGGCGTCCTGCCCGCCGTACGAGGAGCCGCCCCCGACAGCCTGGTCCTCGCCGACGGCTTCAGCTGCCGCACCCAGATCGAACAGGGCGGCACCGGCCGGCGCGCCCTGCACCTCGCCGAGGTCCTGGCGCTCGCCCTCGACGGCAACCTGCCCAGCGACCACCCCGAACGCCTGGCCGACCGCCCGCCCGAGCCGTCCCGTACGGCCCGCTGGGCGACCACCGCCTCCGTGGGCGCCCTCGCCCTGGGTGCCGCGTACGGGCTGCGACAGTCGAGGAAGCGGCCGTGAGCGACCAGCCGGCCGTCGACGCCGTGGACACCGCCGTCTACACGCTCCCCACCGACGCCCCCGAGGCGGACGGCACCTTCACCTGGGACGAGACCACCCTGGTCCTGGTCACCGCCCGCTCCGGGACCACCACCGGGCTCGGCTACACCTACGCGCCGGCCGCCACCGCCCACCTCGTCCGCGAACTGCTCGTCGGCACCGTGACCGGCCTGACGGCGTTCGACGTGCCGCGCGCCAACGAGCGGATGTGCCGGGCCGTGCGCAACGCCGGACTGCCGGGAGTGGCCGCCCAGGCGATCGCCGCCGTCGACATCGCCCTGTGGGACCTGAAGGCCCGCCTGCTCGGCCTTCCCCTCGTCCGCCTGCTGGGTGCCGCGCGCGACGACGTGCCCGTCTACGGCAGCGGCGGCTTCACCACCTACGACGCCGAGCGCCAGGACCGCCAACTGCGCGGCTGGACCGAGGAACAGGGCATCCCCCGCGTCAAGATCAAGATCGGGGAGTCATGGGGCACCCGGGAGGCCCGCGACCTGGAACGGGTCGCCCGCGCGCGGGCCGGCATCGGCGACGCGGCCGAGCTGTACGTCGACGCCAACGGCGCCTACACCGGGGGCCAGGCCGTGCGCATCGCGGACGCACTCGCCGACGAGGGCGTGACCTGGTTCGAGGAGCCCGTCCCCTCCGACCACCTCACCACGCTCGCGGACCTCCGCGGCCGGCTCGCGATGGACGTCACGGCCGGCGAATACGGCTACATCCTGCCCTACTTCGAGCACCTGCTGGCCGCCAAAGCCGTCGACTGCCTGCAGGCGGACGTCACCCGCTGCGCAGGCATCACCGTCTGGCTGCGCGCCGCCGCGCTCGCCCAGGCGCGCGGGATCGACATCTCCGGGCACTGCGCGCCGCACGCCCACGCCCACGTGGCCGCAGCCGTGCCCAACGTCCGCCATCTCGAGTGGTTCCACGACCACGTCCGCATCGAACGGCTCCTCTTCGACGGCACCCTCGACCCCGGCGGCGGCAGCGTGGTCCCGGGCGCCGACGGGGCACCCGGACTGGGCCTGAGCCTCGCCGGGGAGCGGGCCGGCCCCTACCGGGTGGAGTGAGCCGCACCGCAGGTCACCGTGTCGGAAGCCGGAAGAAGAGAGGAACCGATGCCCTCCACCGTCGTCATCACCGGAGCCAGCGCCGGCATCGGCCGCGCCACCGCCCGCCGGTACGCCCGGCGCGGCGCCGACGTCGTCCTGGTCGCGCGCGGCGAGGGCGGCCTTCAGGCGGCGGCCGACGAGGTCGCGGCGCTCGGCGGACGACCGCTGGTACAGGTGGCCGACGGCCGACCCCGCGCAACTGGAAGCCGCCGCCGAGGCCGCGGAGAAGGCGTTCGGCCCGATCGACGTATGGATCAACTGCGCGTTCTCCACGGTGTTCGCACCGTTCGAGGAGATCACCGCCGAGGAGTTCCAGCGGGTCACCGAGGTGACCTATCTCGGCTTCGTCAACGGCACCCGCTCGGCGCTGAAGCGCATGGTGCCGCGCGACCGGGGCACGATCGTGCAGGTCGGCTCGGCGCTCGGGGAACGGTCGATCCCGCTGCAGTCGGCGTACTGCGGCGCCAAGCACGCCATCAACGGCTTCACGTCCTCCCTGCGCACGGAACTGCTGCACCGCGGCAGCAACGTGCACGTCACCGTCGCCCAGATGCCCGCCGTCAACACACCCCAGTTCCAGTGGGTCCGCTCCCGGCTGTCCCAGCACCCCATGCCGGTCCCGCCGATCTACCAGCCCGAGGTCGCGGCGCTAGGGGTGCTGTACGCGGCCGACCACCCACGCCGCAAGCAGTACTACGTCGGCGCCACCACCGTCGCCACCCTCTGGGCGAACCGTCTCGCCCCGGCCCTGCTCGACCGCTATCTGGCCCGCACCGGCTTCGCCTCCCAGCAGAGCGACAGCCTTCCGGCCGCGGGCCTGGACAACCTCTTCGAACCGGTCGACCGCGAGCCCGCCGACGACCAGGGCGCGCACGGCGCCTTCGACGACAGCGCGCACTCCCGCTCCTGGCAGGCGACCCTGGTCCGGCACCCCGCCGTCACGGCCCTCGGCGCGGGCGCCGCCGCGCTGGGCGCGGTGCGCGGCATCCGCCGCCTGACCTCCTGAGCACGCCTAGGCTGACCACGTGCGCCTCCTCCTCATGTCCGACACGCACCTCCCGAAGCGCGCGAAGCGGCTCCCGGAGCCGCTGCTCGCCGAACTCCCGCACGCGGACGTCGTGATCCACGCCGGGGACTGGGTGGACACCGCCACCCTCGACCTGCTGGAGAGCCGTAGCCGCCGGCTGATCGGCGTCTTCGGCAACAATGACGGCCCCGCGCTGCGCGCCCGGCTGCCCGAGGTCGCGGACGCCGAACTGGGCGGCCTGCGCTTCGGGGTCGTGCACGAGACCGGCCCCGCCCAGGGCCGCGAGGCCCGCTGCGCCGCCCGCTTCCCGGACCTCGACGTCCTCGTCTTCGGCCACAGCCACATCCCGTGGGACACCACCGCCCCCGGCGGCCCGCGGCTGCTCAACCCCGGCTCCCCGACGGACCGCCGCCGCCAGCCCCACTGCACCTACCTCACGGCGACGGCCGCCGACGGAGCGCTCACCGACGTGACCCTGCACCGCCTGCCGCCGCGATAGCGCGCCGCACACCGCCGCGACAGCTCGCCGCTCGTCGCATACCTCTTGCCGTCGCGGTAGCTCGTCGCTTGCCGCACACCGCCCGCCGTCGCGGTAGCCCGCTGCTCGCCGTTCGCCGCACACCGCCTGCCGCAGCGCCGGCGCACCCCTGCCCGGCGCGCGGTCGCGTGTCCGCCGCTCGTGCGAGGATGCCGGAATGATCTCCAGCGCCGGCATACCCGACGTCGTACCCGCCGGCCGCATGGCCGACCGCGCGCAGCCGGTCCTCGATCTGCCGGGCGGCCGGGAACTGCGGCCCTGGCGGCCGGAGGACGCGGACTCGCTGCTCGCCGCCGGACAGGATCCCGCGATCCGCCGCTGGAACCTGTTCACCGTGACCGACCGCGCGGAGGCAGGCGCCCGGATCGCCCGCATGCACGAGCGGTGGCGGGCCGAGACCGGCGCCGTGTGGGCCGTCGCCCGGCCGGGCGACCCGGCCGTCGGGCTCATCGGGCTCAACGACGTCGACCTGGCGGGCGGCGCCGCCGAACTCGTCTACTGGCTGCTGCCGGCGGCCCGCGGCGGCGGGGTCGCGGTCGAGGCGACCCGGCGGCTCGCCCGGTGGGCCCTGGACGACCTGGGCCTGCACCGCCTGCGCCTGTGCCACTCGACGGCGAACCCGGCGTCCTGCCGGGTGGCCGGGAAGGCCGGATTCACCTTCGAGGGCACCCAGCGCGGGGCCCTGCTGCACGCGGACGGCTGGCACGACCAGCACCTGCACGCGCGCGTGGCCGGCGACCCCGAGCAGCCCGCTCCGGAGCACGGCGGGTAACGCGCGGAAGGGGAAGGCCGGCGCCGCGCGGTACCCGTGACGCACGGCTCACCCACCGACAGCTCTGCCACGGCGCGCGGTGCGGACGTCGGCGGACCGCGGTGAGTGGTCGCCGGGTACGCGCCGGCACCGGCCTCCCCGATGCTCACCAGCGGCACCGCCGGGGACCGGTACGGCCACCAGCGGGTCGTGCCGGCCGGGCTCGTGGAGTTCGGTGCCGGGTCGCCCGGCTGCGGCCTCGCCTCCGGGGTGTCCGTGCCGGTGGCCGCCCGCGTGGCACAGGGGATCGGCGCCGTCCTGCTGCTGCCCGGCACCTTGGCGATCATCGCCCGCGCCTTCCCCGACCTGGCGAACGGGCCCGCGCGATCGGCGTCCGGGCCGGCATCGGAGGCCTCGCCCTGCCCGCGGGCCCGCTGCTCGGCGGCGGGTGCCGGTGGCCGGTCACGTGGTTGCCCGCGCCCCCTCGCAGCCGACCTCGGCGTGCGGCGGGCCGGACACCGGTCACCGTCGGATCGCTCAGGGGGCCGCGGCCGGGTGGATGGCCCCGCTGGTCGCGGTGAGCGGCGCCCCGCTGCCGCCCCAGCGCAGGGCGACGATCTCGGCGGCGACGGAGACGGCGACCTCCTCGGGCGTACGGGCCCCGAGGTCGAGCCCGAGCGGTGAGCGCAACCGGGACAGCTCGGCCTCGATGAGACCGGCCTCGGCCAGCCTCGCGCGCCGCTCGTCGTGGGTGCGGCGGCTGCCCATCGCCCCGATGTAGGCGGCCGGCCGGCGCAGCGCCTCCCGCAGCAGCGGTACGTCGAACTTCGGGTCGTGGGTGAGGACGCAGATCACCGTACGGTCGTCGGTGTCGGTGCCCTGGAGATAGCGGTGCGGCCAGTCGGCGACGACCTCCACGGCCGCCGGGAAGCGCTTGGGCGTGGCGAAGACCGGGCGGGCGTCGCACACGGTCACCCGGTAGCCGAGGAAGTCGCCGATACGGGCCACCGCGGCCGCGTAGTCGATCGCGCCGAAGACCAGCATGCGCGGCGGCGGCGCGAAGGACTGCAGGAACACCGTGACATCGTCCTCGCGGCGCTCCCCGCGCGGCCCGTAGTGCCTCAGGACGGTGGCGCCGAGGGCGAGTTCGCCGCGCGCGTCGGCGGTGACGGCGACATCGAGCCCGGCCGCGCCCAGTGTCCCCGCCACGGTGTCCGGCCAGACCGCGAGGGAGGCACCGCGCGCGGCGGGTCCGCCGACCACCGTCGCCAGGGTCACCGGCTCACCCGCGGCGACCGACGCGGCGACCGCGCCGAACGCCGGGTCCGAGGCGGACGTGACCGGCCGCAGCAGTACGGTGATCTCGCCGCCGCAGGTGAGACCGACCGCGAACGCGTCCTCGTCGCTGTACCCGAAGGTCTCCAGCCGCGCCTCTCCGCTCGCCACCACCTCCCGCGCGAGTTCGAACACCGCGCCTTCCACACAGCCCCCGGACACGCTCCCGACGACCTCGTCGTCCGGCCCCACGGCCATGGCGGCGCCGGGTCCGCGCGGGGCGCTGCGGCTGACCGCGACGACGATGGCGAGCCCGAACGGGCTGCGGGTCGCGTACCAGCGTTCCAGCGCCGGGAGGATCTCACGCACGCCGCGCTCCTTTCTTCCCGGCCGGCGTGGTGCCGTCACTCTATGGCCCCGCCCTGGGGGCGGCGAGCGCTGCGGTGCGGCGACTAGTTGAGCGTTAATCCATTGCCGCCGGGGGAGTGTCCCTGCTCCACTGCTCGGGACCCGACGTCACACAGAGAGGCCCTCCAGATGCGCGCTGCGTGCATGTCCACCCAGGAAGGAACCCACCCCATGCCGAAGGACATCACGCTCAGTGCATCTGCTCAATCTCGGAATTCTCGCGCATGTCGACGCCGGTAAGACCAGCCTGACCGAACGGCTGCTGCACACGGCCGGAGTGATCGACGAGATCGGAAGCGTCGACGCCGGCAGTACGACCACGGACACGCTCGCCCTGGAGCGGCAGCGCGGCATCACCATCAAGTCCGCGGTCGTGTCGTTCCCGCTCGACGGCGTCTCCGTCAACCTCATCGACACCCCCGGTCACCCGGACTTCATCGCCGAGGTCGAGCGGGTGCTCGGCGTCCTCGACGGCGCCGTCCTGGTCGTCTCGGCCGTGGAAGGCGTCCAGGCGCAGACCCGGGTGCTGATGCGGACCCTGCGCCGGCTGGGCATTCCCACCCTGGTCTTCGTGAACAAGATCGACCGGCGAGGCGCCCAGCACGACGCCGTGCTGCGCCGGATGGCGCGGCGGCTGACCGTACCGCTCGTCCCCGTGGGGCGGCCCGCCGCGCTCGGCACCCGTGCCGCCCGTTTCGTCCCCGGCCTCGGAACGGCCGCACTGGACGTCCTGGCCGACCACGACGACGACCTGCTCGCCGCGTACCTGGACGGCGGTGTCCCCGACGGCCGACTGCGTGCCGCGCTCGCGGCCCAGACCCGGCGGGGACTGGTCCATCCGGTGTACTTCGGCTCCGCCATCACGGGCGCCGGAGTGCCCGAGCTGATCGAGGGCATCGAGCGGCTGCTGCCCGCCGCCGACGGCGACCCGGACGGCCCGCTGTCGGCCACGGTCTTCAAGGTCGAGCGCGGCCCGGCCGGGGAGAAGGTGGCCTACGCGCGCATCTTCTCCGGCACCCTGCGCGTCCGCGACCGCGTCCCCTTCGGCGACGCCCGAGACCCGGACCGGACCGCGAACGCACCCGAGACGAGCCGGCCCACCGACCACAAGTCAGACCGGCCCGCCGACCACAGGACAGGCCGGCCCACCGACGGCGGGAAGGAGGGCCGGGAGTCCGACGGCCGCAGGGAGGGCCGAGAGGTGGGCGGTCGCCAGTTGGGCCGGGAGGCCGACGGCCGTGAGGTGAGCCGGGAAGCCGAGGGTCGTAGGGAGGGCCGCAAGAGGGGCCGAGAGGTGGGCGGTCGCCAGATGGTCCGGCAGACCGACGGCCGTGAGGTGAGCCGGGAAGCGGACGGTCGTAGGGAGGGCCGGGACGCGGGCGGTCGGAGGACGGGCCCGGAAGTCGAGGGCCGTGAGGAGGGGCGGGTCACCGCGCTCAGTGTCTTCGAGCGGGGTGTGGACGAGCGGCGGGAGAGCGCCGGCGCCGGGCGGATCGTGAAGGTGTGGGGTCTCGGCGGCATCCGTGTCGGCGATGCGCTCGGCGAGCCCCGAGCGGCGTACGAGCACCACTTCGCGCCGCCCACCCTGGAGACCGTCGTCGTCCCCGGACCCGGTACCGACCGGCGCTCACTGCACCTCGCGCTCACCCAGCTCGCCGAACAGGACCCGCTGATCGGCGTCCGCCACGACGAGCTGCGCAAGGAGACGTCGGTCTCCCTCTACGGCGAGGTGCAGAAAGAGGTCATCCAGGCGACCCTCGCCGACGAGTACGGCCTGGACGTCACCTTCCGCGAGACGACGACCCTGTGCATCGAACGGCCGGTCGGCACCGGGCACGCCGTGGAGTTCAACAAGAAGGAACCCAACCCCTTCCTCGCCACCGTCGGCCTGCGCGTCGACCCGGCCCCGCCCGGCTCGGGCGTGGCGTTCCGGCTGGAGGTGGAGCTGGGCTCCATGCCGTACGCCTTCTTCAAGGCCGTCGAGGACACCGTCCGCGAGACCCTCGGCCAGGGGCTGCACGGCTGGCGGGTCACCGACTGCACGGTCACCATGACCCATTCCGGCTACTCGCCCCGGCAGAGCCACGCCCACCAGGGCTTCGACAAGAGCATGTCGAGCACCGGATACGACTTCCGGGGCGTGACCCCGCTGGTCCTGATCGAGGCGCTGCGCCGGGCCGGCAGCGTGGTGCACGAGCCGATGCACCGCTTCCGGCTGGAGGCGCCGGCGGACACGCTCGGCGCGCTGCTGCCGGTGCTCGCCCGGCTGGGTGCCGTACCCGAGGCCACCGGCACGCACGGGCCGGCCTGCGTCCTGGAGGGAAGGGTGCCGGCCGCCCGGGTGCACGAGCTGGAGCAGCGGCTGCCGGGGCTGACCCGGGGCGAGGGCGAGCTGGAGACGGCCTTCGACCACTACGCGCCGGTCGCGCGCGGCACGGTGCCCGAACGGCCGCGTACCGACCTCAACCCGCTGAACCGGAAGGAGTACCTGCTGAACGTGACGCGCCGGGTGGGGGACTGAGCCCGCTCACGGACGACGGGCCGGGGGGGGGGGGGGGGGGGGGGGGGGGGGGGGGGGGGGGGGGGGGGGGGGGGGGGGGGGGGGGGGGGGGGGGGGGGGGGGGGGGGGGGGGGGG
>NZ_JBVIIT010000006.1:0-71369 GCF_055569615.1 Streptomyces sp. NPDC031379
AAACGCCCGGTTACATTCCGAACCCGGAAGCTAAGCCTCACAGCGCCGATGGTACTGCAGGGGGGACCCTGTGGGAGAGTAGGACGCCGCCGAACTCCTTTTACAGCTCCGGCTCTTGGGCATAAGCCCGAGGGCCGGAGCTTTTTTGCGTTGAGGTAAGGTCAGTGGGCATCGTTGGCTCGTTTTGCACAGGAGGCCCCCGGGTGGAGGTCCAGGAGACCCGTGTCCAGACAGACCGGGTCCTCACCATCCCCAACATCCTCAGTATGGCGCGGCTCGTTGGCGTACCCCTCTTCCTCTGGTTGATCCTCTGGCCGGAGTTCGGAGGTCCCAACAGTGATGGCTGGGCCCTCCTGGTGCTGGCTTTCAGCGGGGTCAGCGACTATCTCGACGGCAAGCTCGCCCGGCGCTGGAATCAGATCAGCAGCCTCGGCCGGCTCCTCGATCCCGCCGCCGACCGGCTCTACGTCCTTTCCACACTGGTCGGTCTCACCTGGCGGGAGATCCTGCCGCTCTGGCTCACCGGCCTGCTGCTGGCGAGAGAGCTGGTACTCCTGGTGATGGTGGGCATCCTCCGCCGGCACGGGTATCCGCCGCCGCAGGTGAACTTCCTCGGCAAGGCCGCTACCTTCAACCTGATGTACGCGTTCCCGCTCTTGCTCCTCAGTGACGGCACTGGTTGGATCGCGTCACTCGCCGCTGTTTTCGGATGGGCGTTCGCCGGATGGGGTACAACTCTCTATTGGTGGGCAGGAGTGCTGTACGTGGTACAGGTCCGCCGTTTGGTTCGTGCGGACGCCATGGCCGATTGAACTCAGCGATTGTCCTGACGTGACGCCTCGATGGCCCCCGGCGGAAATGTGCGGGACAATCTGGACGGGTGAAGTCGGCTAGACCGTCGTCTCTTGGAGGAGGACGCTTCCGACATGAAGGCCGTCGTGATGGCCGGGGGCGAAGGCACCCGCCTGCGCCCCATGACCTCTAGCATGCCCAAGCCGCTCCTGCCCGTGGTCAACCGCCCGATCATGGAGCACGTGCTACGGCTGCTCAAAAGGCACGGGCTCAACGAGACCGTTGTCACCGTTCAGTTCCTGGCATCGCTCGTCAAGAACTACTTCGGCGACGGCGAAGAGCTCGGTATGGAGCTCACCTATGCCAATGAGGAGAAGCCACTCGGTACCGCCGGAAGCGTCAAGAACGCCGAGGAGGCGTTGAAGGACGATGCCTTCCTCGTCATCTCCGGTGATGCCCTGACCGACTTCGACCTCACCGAGCTGATCAATTTCCACAAGGAGAAAGGTGCGCTGGTCACGGTCTGTCTGACCCGTGTGCCCAATCCGCTGGAGTTCGGCATCACCATCGTCGACGAGGAAGGCAAGGTTGAACGTTTCCTCGAGAAGCCGACCTGGGGGCAGGTCTTCTCCGACACGGTCAACACGGGCATCTACGTCATGGAGCCGGAGGTCTTCGACTACGTCGACCCCGATGTCCCCGTCGACTGGTCCGGAGACGTCTTCCCGCAGCTGATGAAGGAAGGCAAGCCGATCTACGGCTATGTCGCCGAGGGCTACTGGGAGGACGTCGGCACGCACGAGAGCTACGTCAAGGCCCAGGCCGACGTCCTCGAGCGCAAGGTCAACGTCGACATCGACGGTTTCGAGATCTCCCCGGGCGTATGGGTGGCCGAAGGTGCCGAGGTACACCCCGACGCCGTACTGCGCGGGCCGCTGTACATCGGCGACTACGCCAAGGTCGAGGCCGGCGCGGAGATCCGAGAGCACACCGTCGTCGGTTCGAACGTCGTCGTCAAGACGGGTGCCTTCCTGCACAGGGCCGTCGTGCACGACAACGTGTACGTCGGGCAGCACAGCAACCTGCGAGGCTGTGTCGTCGGCAAGAACACCGACATCATGCGTGCCGCCCGGATCGAGGACGGCGCGGTCATCGGTGACGAATGCCTGATCGGTGAAGAATCGATCGTTCAGGGCAACGTCCGGGTCTATCCGTTCAAGACCATCGAGGCCGGTGCCTTCGTCAACACGTCGGTCATCTGGGAGTCCCGCGGACAGGCTCATCTGTTCGGCGCCCGTGGGGTGACCGGCATCCTGAACGTCGAGATCACGCCGGAGCTGGCGGTGCGGCTCGCCGGTGCGTACGCGACGACCCTCAAGAAGGGCGCCACCGTCACCACGGCCCGCGACCACTCCCGAGGTGCCCGCGCGCTCAAGCGGGCGGTCATCTCCGCGCTGCAGGCCAGCGCCATCGACGTACGCGACCTGGAGAACGTGCCGCTGCCCGTGGCCCGGCAGCAGACCGCGCGCGGCAGCGCCGGCGGCATCATGATCCGGACCTCGCCCGGCGTGCCGGACTCGGTCGACATCATGTTCTTCGACGGCAACGGCGCGGATCTCTCGCAGGGCAGCCAGCGCAAGCTCGACCGGGTGTTCGCGCGGCAGGAGTACCGGCGGGCGTTCCCCGGTGAGATCGGTGACCTGTACTTCCCGGCGAGCGTCTTCGACTCCTACACCGGGTCGCTGCTGCGGAACGTCGACACCACCGGGATCGCGGAGTCGGGTCTGAAGGTCGTCGTGGACGCCTCCAACGGCAGCGCCGGACTCGTGCTGCCCAGCCTGCTCGGCAAGCTCGGTGTGGACTCGCTGACCATCAACCCCGGTCTCGACGAGTCCAGGCCGACGGAGACGGAGGAGATGCGACGCAAGGGGCTCGTGCGCCTCGGTGAGATCGTGGCGTCCTCGGGTGCCGCGTTCGGGGTGCGGTTCGACCCCGTCGGCGAGCGGCTGTCGCTGGTGGACGAGAAGGGCCGGATCATCGAGGACGACCGGGCGCTCCTGGTGATGCTGGACCTGGTGGCCGCCGAGCGGCGCAGCGGCCGGGTGGCGCTTCCCGTCACCACGACCCGGATCGCCGAACAGGTGGCCGCCTATCACGGCACTCAGGTCGAGTGGACGACCACCTCGCCCGACGACCTCACGCGCGTGGGCGGTGAGGAAGGCACCATCTTCGGTGGTGACGGCAAGGCCGGGTTCATCGTCCCCGAGTTCAGCAGTGTCTACGACGGCACGGCTGCCTTCGTGCGGCTGATCGGGCTCGTGGCGCGGACGCAGCTCACGCTGAGCCAGATCGACGCGCGGATCCCGCGGGCGCACGTCCTCAAGCGGGACCTGGCGACGCCGTGGGCCGTCAAGGGGCTGGTGATGCGGCGGGTGGTCGAGGAGGCCGGAGATCGCTTTGTCGACACTACGGACGGTGTACGGGTCGTGGAGACCGACGGGCGCTGGGTGATGGTGCTGCCCGACCCGGCCGAGGCGGTCACCCATCTGTGGGCCGAGGGTCCCGACGACGCCTCCGCGCAGGCCCTGCTGGACGAGTGGTCGGCCGTCGTGGACAGTGCCGGCCGGTGAGGCCGGTGGCAACGGGACGGCAGCCGGCCCGGCGGTGCCGTCCCGCGACGCCCGACGCCTGACCTCGACCGCTGACGGCTGAGGTCCGAGGGCTGAGGGCGGCAAAACCCGCTGCACGCGTGCGTGCCGGACAAGTGTCCCCAAGGGGGCCTGTCCGGCACGCCGGTGGGGCCATTCGGAGGTACTGCTCGCGACATGCGACGATGTGCGGCATGCCGCAGCAACCCCCCGTTCGGAGCAGCCCCACGCGGCCGCAGCGTCCGGACGCCTCCATGTCGTTGATCACCAACGTCATGGACCACAGCCTCGACGACGGATATGCCGAGGCCGCTGCCCGGAAGGAGTCCCAGGGCGAGGGCGGTCTGCCGAAGACGTTGCGGGCGAAGCTGGGCCTCGCGGCCGGTCTCGTCCTCGCGGCCCTGGTCGTGACCGTCGGGGCGGCGCAGGCGCGGGTGGCGGCGCCTGTGGTGGCCAAGGAGCGGCAGGAACTGATCGACCGCATCGACAGTGAGACCGAGGCCGCGGACAAGCTCGAGGGCACCGTCGACAAGTTGCGCGACGAGGTCGACGCGCGGCAGCGGGCGGCGCTGAGGTCGAGCGGCGGCAGTGCCGAGGCCGACCTGGTGGGCACGCTGTCGGGCGCCACCGCGGTGCACGGGCCCGGCGTCAGGCTCGTCGTCGACGACGCCAAGGAGGCCAGCGGGGGTGGCGAGGGGGGCAATCCTCGGGAGACCTCGGGGTTCTCCGACACCGGCCGGGTGCGCGACCGGGACATGCAGCGTGTGATCAACGGGCTGTGGGCCTCCGGAGCCGAGGCCGTCTCCATCAACGGGCAGCGGCTGACCGCCCTGTCCGCGATCAGGGCCGCCGGTGACGCGATACTGGTCGACAACAAGCCGCTGGTGCCGCCGTACGCGGTGCTGGCGGTGGGGGACGCGGAGAGGCTGAGCACCAGGTTCCAGGACAGCGCCGACGGGCTGTATCTGCATGCCCTGGAGGAGAACTACGGAATCCGCGCCACCATCGCCACGGAGGGTGACCTCCGGTTGCCCGCCGCGCCGAGTGTGATCGTACGCACCGCACAGCCGAACGCCGAGAAAACTGAGAAGGGCACATCGTGATCGCCGTACTGGGCCTCGTCGTGGGAGTCGTGGCCGGCCTGTTGGTCCGGCCCGAGGTTCCGGCGGTCGTCGAGCCTTATCTGCCGATCGCCGTCGTCGCGGCGCTGGACGCCGTCTTCGGCGGTCTGCGGGCCATGCTCGACGGCATCTTCGATGACAAGGTCTTCGTGGTGTCGTTCCTGTCGAACGTGGTCGTCGCCGCCCTGATCGTGTTCCTGGGCGACAAGTTGGGCGTGGGCGCGCAGTTGTCCACGGGTGTCGTCGTGGTCCTGGGTATCCGCATCTTCTCCAACGCCGCGGCGATCCGGCGGCATGTGTTCCGGGCGTGAGGCGATGAACGACCAGAACGGCAACGAGAGCCGCAACAGCCACGACAGCCGGGACGACCGGGACGAACAGCCGCAGAACCGGCTGCGCAGGGAACTGCCGGCCGAGGTGCCCGCCCCGGCACCCGGTGCCGCGCAGACTCCCGGGGAGCAGCCCGGGGAATCGCTGACCGGCCGGCAGCGGCTGGTCAAGGGCCTGTGGCCGCCGCGCATCACCCGGGCCCAACTCATCGTCGCCGTCCTGCTGTTCGGCCTCGGCTTCGGCCTGGCCGTGCAGGTGGCGTCGAACAGTGACAGTGACAGCGCGTTGCGCGGCGCCCGTCAGGAAGATCTTGTTCGCATCCTCGATGAACTGGATTCGCGTACGCAGCGTCTTCAGGATGAGAAGCAGGGACTGGAGAAGCAGCGGTCGGAGCTGCAGAGCAGCTCCGACCAGGCGGCGGAGGCCCGCCGGCAGACCGCCGAGAAGGAGAGGCAACTCGGCATCCTGGCGGGCACCGTGGCGGCGCGGGGTCCCGGCATCACGATGACGGTCGAGGACATGAAGGGGACGGTCCAGGCGGACATGCTGCTCGACGCGATCCAGGAGTTGCGCGCGGCCGGTGCGGAGGCGATCCAGGTCAATGGTGTCCGGGTGGTCGCGAACACCTACTTCACGGACTCCGGCAAGACGGTGAGCGTCGACGGGAACAAGATCAATGCTCCCTATCGTTTCCAGGTCATCGGCAAGCCGCAGGATCTCGAGCCGGCGCTGAACATCCCTGGAGGCGTGGTGCAGACCCTGGAGAAGGAGCAGGCCACGGTGACCGTGGAGCGGTCGGACAAGATCGTCGTGGACGCCTTGCGACAGGCGAAGCGGCCTGACTACGCTCGGTCGTCCTCCCAGTGAACCGGCGGTGCATGGGGATCGTCCGGCAGGGGCATGAGGTTGCGGGGGGTCGGCGCACCGAAGGGGTGGTGCGTGGTGGAAACTGTTTGGTGGATACGGACGTTGTGAGGATGTCCGGCTCGGCCGGTGTAGGCAATCAGGGTTCGTCCTGCCCCACGGGCGGGTCTGTTTCGGTCAAGGGGAATCGCCCGTGAAGTTGTTTGCGAAGTTGTTCGGCAAGAGCGCGCGAGAGGGTAGCGACAACGCGACCGCTCGCCATCGCGCACAGCCTGACGCGGAGGGCCAGCGCCCGCTGTTCCGGGACCAGGTCGCTGGTCCGGGCGGTGACATTTCGGGTGGTCAGGGCGCGGCGTCTGTTGACCCTGCCCAGTCCGGCGGCATAGGTTTCGGGCAACCGTCAACCTCAGGTACGGGTGGAGGGTTTGCCTCCGGCCCGTACGCGTCCAACGCCCCGGCGGGGCAGCCGCGGCAGGAGGGTCCGTCGATGTCGGTCCTGGTGTGTACGAGGTGCGGTAACCGCAACGCGGAGAACGCCCGCTTCTGTTCCAACTGTGGCGCGCCGTTGCGTCCCGGGGTGACGCCCGAGCGCGCCTCGGAGACGACGTCGACGATCTCGATCTCCGGCCTCGAGGCCTACGACGCGGAGGTGACCGGCCAGACGGCTGTGCCGATGCTGTCGCCGGAGGCGCAGGCAGCGGTGGACGCGCTGCCGCTGGGCTCGGCGCTGCTGGTGGTGCGCCGGGGACCGAACTCGGGCAGCCGCTTCCTCCTGGACAGCGACCTGACCACGGCCGGCCGTCATCCGCAGAGCGACATCTTCCTCGACGACGTGACGGTCTCGCGTCGGCACGTGGAGTTCCGGCGCACCCCGGACGGCTCGTTCACCGTGGCCGACGTGGGCAGCCTGAACGGCACGTACGTCAACCGCGAGCGGATCGATCAGGTGGCTCTGTCGAACGGCGACGAGGTGCAGATCGGCAAGTACCGGTTGGTGTTCTACGCGAGCCGGCAGGGCATCTGACCCGCCCCCGGACCGGCGTCCGGGGGGACCCCAGGGAAGGTCCATGCTTCAAACACCGAGCGGCGGTGCCCGAAGCGGTGCCGCCGCCAGGGACGGCGTGCTGATGAGCATCGGCACGGTGCTGAACGTGCTGCGTGACGAGTTCCCCGAGGTCACCATCTCCAAGATCCGTTTCCTGGAGTCGGAGGGCCTCATCGAACCGCAGCGGACCCCCTCCGGGTATCGCAAGTTCAGCGCCGGGGACGTCGAGCGTCTCGGGCATGTCCTGCGGATGCAGCGGGACCACTATCTGCCGCTCAAGGTCATCCGGGAGCACCTGGACGCCATGGAGCGGGGCGAGGCGGACCCACTGCCCCTGGTGGGGCGCCAGCGCACCGCGGACGACGCCCCGGAGCAGTCCGCGGGGCGCACGGTGGCGCGGGTCGGCAGGGCCGAGCTGCTGGTGGCCGCGGACATCGACGAGGATCAGCTGAAGGAGTGGGAGTCCTACGGGCTCATCGCGCCCCTGGAGGACGGGGCGTACGACGCCGAGGCCGTCACCGTCGCCTCTCTCATCGCCGAGCTGGGCAGATTCGGTATCGAGCCGCGCCACCTTCGGCTGATGAAGGGTGCCGCGGACCGCGAGGCGGGTCTGGTGGACCAGGTGGTGGCCCCGCTCAAGCGTCACCGCAATCCGCAGACCAGGGCGCATGCCGAGGCCCGTACGAAGGAACTGGCGGCCCTCACGGTGAAGCTGCACGCCGCCCTGGTGAAGACCGCCCTCGGCGTGCGGCTGCCCTGAAGCCGGGGGCCCCGGAGCGGCCGGATCGGGCACCTGTTCCCGGCCCGACTACCCAAACATCCCGACCACGGCCTAGGGTTGCTGTGTGAACGAGCTCGATGTCGTAGGTGTCCGGGTCGAAATGCCCTCCAACCAACCGATCGTGCTCCTGCGCGAAGTGGGGGGCGACCGTTACCTCCCCATCTGGATCGGGCCGGGGGAGGCGACGGCGATCGCCTTCGCACAGCAGGGAATGGCCCCCGCGCGACCGCTGACCCACGACCTGTTCAAGGACGTGCTGGAGGCCGTCGGCCAGGAGCTGACCGAAGTACGCATCACCGATCTGCGGGAAGGCGTCTTCTACGC
The DNA here is from genome assembly GCF_055569615.1 of Streptomyces sp. NPDC031379. Taxonomy (NCBI): domain Bacteria; kingdom Bacillati; phylum Actinomycetota; class Actinomycetes; order Kitasatosporales; family Streptomycetaceae; genus Streptomyces; species Streptomyces sp. NPDC031379. The sequence continues at coordinate 7,906 of NZ_JBVIIT010000006.1, forward strand.
GGAGCTGGTCTTCGCCAGCGGGGTCGAGGTCAGTGCCCGTCCCTCCGATGCCATAGCGCTGGCCCTGCGCACCGGAACGCCGATCTACGGCAGCGACACGGTGCTGGACGACGCGGGCATCGCCATTCCGGACGAGCAGGAGGACGAGGTGGAGAAGTTCCGCGAGTTCCTCGACCAGATCTCGCCCGAGGACTTTGGCACCAGCAGCCAGTGAGCGGCAAAGGGTGTGCGGCCGGCCCGTCGGACCAGCGGTTTTCGGGGGTCGGTCACTGACCACGGGTGGCCGGGCTCGTGGGCAATTGCCACCGGCCATTGAGAGCGTCCTGCGACCTCCCTCGAGCGCATTCGGCTAGCCTTTCCCCGCGGTGGGGCACGGAAAACCACTCCTAGGGTGATTATCACTCGGCGTGCCGAGTGTGGCGATCGTTGACGCACCCCTGGTGACTGCCTACCGTCGAGAAGGCAGGTCAAGGACGGAGGTCGGCGTGAGAACCAGCGGCGACGGTACGGCTGGGGGTGCCCCGGAACGCGGTTTCGGGGAGAGCGGTCCGTACCCTCCCCCGAACTCTCAGCTGCGTTCGAGCGGGGGATACCCCCCTCAGAGCAGCGCGGTCGACCATGCTCCGCAGCGGCCGACGGCGGTGCCGAACGGCGGAGGGGCGGCGTCCATGGCGACCGAGGAGATCGGCTATCGCGGGCCCACGGCCTGCGCGGCCGCCGGCATCACCTACCGGCAACTCGACTACTGGGCCCGCACGGGCCTCGTCGAGCCGAGCGTGCGGCCCGCCTACGGCTCTGGCACCCAGCGCTTGTACAGCTTCCGGGACGTCGTCGTCCTGAAGATCGTCAAGCGCTTCCTGGACACCGGTGTCTCGCTCCAGAACATCCGCACGGCCGTCCAGCACCTCAGGGAACGCGGTTTCCGCGACCTCGAGCGGATGACCCTGATGAGCGACGGCGCCACCGTGTACGAGTGCACCTCGCCGGACGAGGTCCACGCCCTGCTCCAGGGCGGTCAGGGCATCTTCGGGATCGCCGTAGGCGTGGTGTGGCGGGACGTGGAAAGCGCCCTCTCGCAGCTGCACGGCGAACGCGTCGACACGGGCGAGACCCTGGTCGGTCACAACCCCGCGGACGAGCTGGCGCGGCGCCGCAACCGGGCGGTCTGACCGGCGAGCCGATCGGGCGCCACCGCCGCCACCGGCATTGTCAGTGCCGTGGTGCAGCATCGGACATGTGAGAAACGCGCCCACGATCCTGCATCTCGACATGGATGCCTTCTTCGCCTCGGTGGAGCAGGCGTCCAAGCCGAGCCTGCGCGGGAAGGCGGTCGTCGTGGGCGGGCTGGGTCCGCGCGGGGTGGTGGCCACCGCGTCGTACGAGGCGCGGGTCTTCGGGGTGCACTCGGCGATGCCCATGGCCCAGGCGCGCCGGCTGGCACCCAATGCCGCGTATCTGGTGCCGCGATTTGCCCTGTACCGGTCGATCAGCGAGCAGGTGATGGCAATGCTGCGGGAGCTGTCGCCGCTGGTCGAGCCGCTCAGCCTGGACGAGGCGTTCGTGGATCTGGAGGCGGCGGAAGCAGCCTGGGACGAGGAGTCGGCGCGGCTGGCCGGGGTGAGGCTGCGCGCGGACATCCGGGCGGCCACGGGACTCACCGGATCGGTGGGGCTCGCCGCCTCCAAGATGCTCGCGAAGATCGCCTCCGAGCAGGCCAAGCCGGACGGTCTGGTGCTCATCGAGCCGGGGACCGAGCGGGAGCTGCTCGGGCCGATGTCGGTGCGGACCCTGCCGGGGGTCGGGCCGGCCACGGGGGACCATCTGCGGCGGGCCGGGATCACCACGGTGGAGGAGTTGGCCGAGGCGGGCGAGGACGAACTCGTGCGGCTGCTCGGCAAGGCGCACGGGCACGCGTTGTACGCCATGGCACTGGCCCACGACGAGCGGCCGGTGGTGGCCGAGCGGGAGACGAAGTCGGTGTCGGTCGAGGACACCTACGACGTGGACATCCACGACCGGCTGCGGGTCGGTCTCGAGGTGCGGCGGCTCGCCGACCGGTGCGTGCGGCGGCTGCGCGGCGCCGGGCTGTCGGGGCGGACCATCGTGCTGAAGGTGCGGCGGTACGACTTCTCGACCCTCACCCGCTCCGAGACGCTCCGGGGGCCCACGGACGATCCGGCGGTCGTCCAGGAGGCGGCCGCGCGGCTGCTGGACTCCGTGGACACCACGGGCGGGGTGCGGCTGCTCGGTGTGGGGGTCACCGGACTCGCCGACTACACCCAGGAGGACCTGTTCGCGCAGGCGGCGGGTGAGCGGGCCGCCGCCGGGGAGGCGCCGCCGGAGGAGGGCGCGCCGCCCGAGGCCGTGGAGCGGGACCCGGAGCCCGCCGAGCGGCAGTGGCGGGCCGGGCAGGACGTGCGGCACGCTGAGTGGGGACCCGGGTGGGTGCAGGGGAGCGGGGTGGGGCGGGTCACCGTGCGGTTCGAGACGCCGCAGTCCTTGCCGGGGCGGGTGCGGACGTTTCTCGTCGACGATCCTGCGCTGGAGCCGGCGGAGCCGTTGCCCTTGGTGGCGGATCTCGCCCGCCCACCCGTCCGACTCGGTCCGCCGAGTGCCGACTGACGCGCGGCTCCGCCCCGGACCTCGAGTCGGATTCGGTGGAGGCGGGGCGGTGCAGGGGTTTGTCAGGGGCTCGGTCGGTCGAGCGGTGGCTGACACGCGGCTCCGCCCCGGACCCGAGGTGGTTCGGTGGGTGCGGGGCGGTCCGGCGGGGGTGGGTCAGGATTCCTCCGTGCCTGCCAGTCTGCCGAAGTCGTGGTCGGGGAACGGGGGAGGCGGGGCGAGGTCGAGGCCGTAGTGGTGATAGAGCTGGAGTTCCTGCTCGGGGGAGAGGTGGCGGCCCACGCCGAAGTCGGGGGCGTCCTTGATGAGGGCACGGTCGAAGGGGACCCGGAGGGCGCCGTCGATCAGTTCGCTCGGCTCCAGCGGGACGAAGGCGTCCCGGGAGAACAGGCCGGTACGTATGGCCGCCCACTCGGGCACGCCGGTCGCGTCGTCGAGATACACCTCGTCGATGGTGCCGATCTTGGTGCCAGTGCGGTCGAACGCCTTGCGGCCGATCAGGTTGCGCGGATCGATGTCGGTCTGCACGGTCCCTCTCCCTCCACGTGGTCGCAACTCATCCGTAAGCACTACAAAAGAGCACAATCAGGGAGGCGGCCACTCGAAGGCTCAGGCGTTGACCTCGCTGGTAGGCTGACAGCGGCTGCTGACCCCATGCGGGAGAGTCCTCCGATCATCTCGGAGGCGCCGAAGGAGCAAATCCTCCCCGGAATCTCTCAGGCACACGTACCGCACGGACGAGGTCACTCTGGAAAGCAGAGCGGGTGTCGACGGCGTCCGCTCTCACCGACGGTGAAAGCCGGGTCCCTCGGGCGCCCGGTGAAGCTCTCAGGTTGAGATGACAGAGGGGGAGGCCGTCGGGGTATCCGTACCGGGGTGCCCCTCGAAGGTCGCGTCAGACCAGGAGGCCTCCGCAATGACCGCCCATCGCACTCCGCTCTCCGAACTCGAGCAGGGCATCCCCTTCGAGCAGCGCCACATCGGACCCGACCAGGAAGCGCGGGCCAAGATGCTCGCGCACATCGGCTACGGCTCCCTCGACGAGCTGACCGCCGCCGCCGTCCCGGACGTGATCAAGAACGCCGACGCCCTGGACCTGCCGGGCGCCCGCACCGAGGCAGAGGTGCTCGCCGAGCTGCGCTCGCTCGCCGATCGCAACCAGGTTCTCGGTTCCATGATCGGGCTGGGGTACTACGGGACGTTCACCCCGCCGGTCATCCTGCGCAACGTCATGGAGAACCCGGCCTGGTACACGGCCTACACGCCGTACCAGCCGGAGATCTCCCAGGGCCGCCTGGAGGCCCTGCTGAACTTCCAGACCGTGGTCGCCGAGCTGACCGGACTGCCCACCTCCGGTGCCTCCCTGCTGGACGAGGGCACGGCCGCCGCCGAGGCGATGGCGCTGTCCCGGCGCATGGGCAAGAACAAGAAGGGCCTGTTCCTGGTCGACGCGGACGCGCTGCCGCAGACCATCGCCGTCATCGAGACCCGCGCCGAACCGACCGGCGTGGAGGTCGTCGTCGCCGACCTCAGCGACGGCATCCCGGCCGAGATCGCCGCACGCGAGATCAACGGCGTGCTGATCCAGTACCCGGGCGCCTCCGGTGCCGTACGGGACATCAAGCCGGTCATCGACCAGGCGCACGAGCTGGGCGCCCTCGTCACCGTCGCCGCCGACCTGCTCGCACTGACCCTGCTGACCTCGCCGGGCGAGCTGGGCGCGGACATCGCCGTCGGCACCACCCAGCGCTTCGGCGTGCCGATGGGCTTCGGCGGGCCGCACGCCGGCTACATGGCGGTGCAGGAGAAGTTCGCGCGCAGCCTGCCCGGCCGGCTCGTGGGTGTCTCCGTCGACGCCGACGGCCACAAGGCCTACCGGCTCGCGCTGCAGACGCGTGAGCAGCACATCCGCCGTGAGAAGGCCACCAGCAACATCTGTACCGCGCAGGTGCTGCTCGCCGTGATGGCCGGCATGTACGCGGTCTACCACGGTCCGGAGGGCCTGCGGACCATCGCCCGCCGCACCCACCGCTACGCCACGATCCTCGCCGAGGGCCTGCGGGCCGGCGGTGTCGAGATCGTCCACGGCACCTACTTCGACACCGTCACCGCGCGCGTGCCCGGCAAGGCCGCCGAGGTCGTCGCCGCCGCCCGCGCGGGCGGCGTCAACCTGCGTCCGGTCGACGCCGACCACGTCTCCATGGCTTGCGACGAGACCACCGGCCGGGCCCAGCTGGAGGCCGTCTTCACCGCCTTCGGCGTCGAGGGCGACATCGAGGCGCTGGACGCGGCCGCCGCGGAGGCCCTGCCCGAGGCCCTGCTGCGCACCGACGACTACCTGACCCACCCGGTCTTCCACGAGCACCGCTCCGAGACCGCGATGCTGCGCTACCTGCGCAAGCTCGCCGACCGCGACTACGCGCTCGACCGCGGCATGATCCCGCTGGGCTCCTGCACCATGAAGCTCAACGCGACCACCGAGATGGAGCCGGTCACCTGGCCCGAGTTCGGCCAGCTGCACCCCTTCGCGCCCGCCGAGCAGGCCGAGGGCTACCTCACGCTCATCCGCGAGCTGGAGGAACGTCTCGCCGAGGTCACCGGCTACGACAAGGTCTCGCTCCAGCCGAACGCCGGTTCGCAGGGCGAGCTGGCCGGCCTGCTGGCCGTACGCGGCTACCACCGCGCCAACGGTGACGAGCAGCGCACGGTCTGCCTGATCCCGTCCTCCGCGCACGGCACCAACGCGGCCAGCGCCGTGATGGCCGGTATGAAGGTCGTCGTCGTCAAGACCGCCGAGGACGGCGAGATCGACGTCGAGGACCTGCGGGCCAAGATCGAGAAGCACCGGGACGAGCTGTCCGTGCTCATGATCACCTACCCGTCGACGCACGGCGTGTTCGAGGAGCACGTCGCCGACATCTGCGCCCAGGTCCACGAGGCCGGCGGCCAGGTGTACGTCGACGGCGCCAACCTCAACGCCCTGGTCGGCCTCGCCAAGCCGGGCCACTTCGGCGGTGACGTCTCCCACCTGAACCTGCACAAGACCTTCTGCATCCCGCACGGTGGCGGCGGCCCGGGTGTCGGCCCGGTGGCCGTCCGGTCGCACCTGGCGCCGTACCTGCCGAACCACCCGCTCCAGCCGTCGGCCGGCCCGGAGACGGGCGTCGGCCCGATCTCCGCGGCGCCGTGGGGCTCCGCGGGCATCCTGCCGATCTCGTGGGCGTACGTCCGCCTGATGGGCGGCGAGGGCCTGAAGCGGGCCACGCAGGTCGCCGTGCTCTCCGCGAACTACATCGCCAAGCGCCTCGAGCCGCACTACCCGGTGCTCTACACCGGTCCCGGCAGCCTCGTCGCGCACGAGTGCATCATCGACCTGCGCCCGCTGGCCAAGGCGACCGGCGTGAGCGTGGACGACGTGGCCAAGCGCCTGATCGACTACGGCTTCCACGCGCCGACCATGTCCTTCCCGGTGGCCGGCACGCTGATGATCGAGCCGACCGAGTCGGAGGACCTCATCGAGCTGGACCGGTTCTGCGACGCGATGATCGCCATCCGCGCGGAGATCGAGAAGGTCGGCTCCGGCGAGTGGCTCGCCGAGGACAACCCGCTGCGGAACGCCCCGCACACCGCGGCCGCGCTCGGCGGGGAGTGGACGCACGCCTACAGCCGCGAGGAGGCCGTCTTCCCGGCCGGCGTCTCCGCCGCCGACAAGTACTGGCCGCCGGTGCGCCGCATCGACCAGGCCTACGGTGACCGCAACCTGGTGTGCTCCTGCCCGCCGCTGGACGCGTACGAGGACTGAGCGAGCCGATACCGAAGGCCCCGCCCGGGTTCCGGGCGGGGCCTTCGGGCTTCGCTAGGCCGTGGCCAGCGCGACCTCGGTGGACTTGATCAGGGCGACGACATCGGAGCCCACGAAGAGGCCGAGGTCGCCGGCCGCCTCCTTCGTGATCGCGGCGGTGAGTTCGCCGCCGTCCACCGTGACCTTCACGGTCGCCATGACGTCGCCGAGCGCGAGCTGGGTGACCGTGCCGGGCAGCTGGTTGCGGATCGACAGGCCCTCGATCCGCCTGGTGGCGAGGGAGACCTCCGTCGACTTCACCAGGGCGCTCACCGGGGAGCCGGGCGCCAGAGCGAGGTGTTCGACGGCCTCCAGGGTGATGGCCGCCGTGAGGTGCTGGCCGCCGGCCAGCCGGACTTTGACGATCGCCATGACTTCGCCGGGGTGCACCTGGGTGACGGTGCCGGAAAGCTGGTTGCGGATGCTCAGGCTCATGGCCCCTCACCGTAGTGCGGGAGGACGTTCAGGCCGGGTATGCGTGGGTCTGCGTCGCTTTGACCGTCGCCCAGACCGGTGCACCAGGGTGCAGATCGAGTTCGGCGGCACCGACCGTGGTGAGGTCGGCTGCGAGGGGGAGTTCGCCGGTGAGGTCGGCACGGATCTGGTCACCGTGCGTCTCCAGGCCGGCGACCTCGCAACGCCACAGGTTGCGGGCGCTGGCGCCCGTGGGCCGGTCCCGGAAGAGGGTCACCGCTGAGGGCGGGAACGCCACGAACACCGGCCCGGACAGCTCCTCCGTCGTGGTGATCGAGGGCCCGGCGTCGAGCCGTACCGCATGCCCCTCGGCCTCGCCCCGGTAGAGGTTGAGGCCGACCAGCTGGGCGATGTAGTCGGTGCGGGGATGGCGGGCGATGTCGGCCGGGGTGCCCTCCTGGACGACCCGGCCGTGCTCGACGACCACCAGCCGGTCCGCGAGCACCATGGCGTCCAGCGGATCGTGTGTGACCAGGACGGCGACCGCCTCGAACTCGGCCAGGTGGCGGCGCAGCTGGGCGCGGACCTCCAGTCGGGTACGGGCGTCCAGGGCCGCGAGCGGCTCGTCCAGGAGCAGCAGCCGTGGGCGGGTGGCCAGGGCGCGGGCGAGGGCCACGCGCTGGGCCTGGCCGCCGGAGAGGCGGCGGGGCTTGGCGCCGGCGTGGTCGGCGAGGCCCATGCGGTCCAGCCAGGCGGCGGCCTGGGCCCGGGCCTCCGACTTGCCGGCGCCCCGGCAGCGCGGTCCGAAGGCCACGTTGTCGAGGGCGGACAGGTGCGGGAAGAGCAGGTAGTCCTGGAAGACGACGCCGACCGGGCGGGACTCCGGGGGTGTGCGGTCCAGAGGGGTGCCGTCCAGGAGCAGGTGGCCGTCGGTGAGCGGGACGAGGCCGGCGAGGGCGCGCAGGGCGGTGGTCTTGCCGGCGCCGTTGGGGCCGAGGAGTGCGATGACCTCCCCCGGGGCGGCGGTCAGGGGTACGTCCAGGTGGAAGGAGCCTCGTTCGACTACGAGCCGGGCGTCCAGGCCTTCGGCACGGGGTGGGGTGGCGTCGGGGATGGGGTGCGGGTGCGGGTGCGGGTGCGCGTGCGTGGTGCGTACCCGGCCTTCGGCCGGGTTCTGGTTCCCACCCGCACCACCCGTGCGGCTCTCGTGGTCGGGTGCGGGGTGTGGGGGCTGGGCGCCGGCGGCGGCCGCGGGCTGCCTCTGCGGAGGTTCGGTGCCGTCGGTGGCCGCGGGAGTGGGGCGGGGGTTTGTCATGATGTTGTCATCCAGCGGTCCCTGAGTCCCGCCAGGACCGCGATCGAGACGGTCAGCAGGACCAGGCTGAGGGCGATGGCGGCCTCGGGGTCGTTCTGCAGGGCGAGGTAGACCGCGAGGGGCATGGTCTGGGTGCGGCCGGGGAAGTTGCCCGCGAAGGTGATCGTCGCGCCGAACTCGCCGAGCGCGCGGGCCCAGGCCAGGACCGAGCCCGCGGCGATGCCGGGCGCGATCAGCGGCAGGGTGACCCGGCGGAACGCGGTGAAGCGGGAGGCGCCGAGCGTGGTGGCCGCCTCCTCGTAGCGCGGGTCGGCGGCGCGCAGGGTGCCCTCGACGCTGATGACCAGGAACGGCATCGCGACGAAGGCCTCCGCGATCACGACCCCGGTGGTGGTGAACGGCAGCGTGATCCCGAACCAGGCGTCCAGCCACTTGCCGATGACGCCGTTGCGGCCCAGGGCGAGGAGCAGGGCCACGCCGCCGACGACGGGCGGGAGGACCAGGGGGAGCGTCACCAGGGCGCGCACGAGGCCTCGGCCGGGGAACTCCGTGCGGGCGAGCAGCCAGGCCAGCGGCACACCGAGGACGAGGCTCACGGCGGTCGCCGCGGTGGCGGTGACGAGGGACAGCTGGAGGGCCTGCCACACCTCGGTGCTGCTGAGCTGGTCCGGCAGGCTGCGCCAGGGGGCGCGGACGAGCAGCGCGACCAGCGGAAGCAGCAGGAAGGCCAGGGCCAGCACACCGGGCACGAGCAGAGGCAGCGGCACCCCGCGCCGGCCCCCCGTGCCGACGCGGCGGCGCCGCGGCCGACCCGTGCGGGGGTCGGCCGCGGCGCCGGGCTTGTGGAGCGAGGTCACGGGTTGAGGAACCCGGCCTGGCCCAGGACCTTCTGGCCCTCGGCGGACTGCACCAGCTCGATGAACGCCTTGGCCGCCGCGGTGTTCTCGGCGTTCTCCAGCAGGGCGATCGGATAGTCGTTGACGGCCTTGGCCGACTCGGGGAACTCCACGCCCTCCACCTTGTCACCCGCGGCCTGCACATCGGTCTTGTAGACCACCGCGGCGTCCGCCTCCTTCAGCACCACCTTGGTCAGGGCGGACTTGACGTCCTCCTCGTAGGAGACGGGGGTGAGCTTCAGCTTGCCGGCGTCCAGGGCCTTCTGCGCGGCGGCGCCGCACGGCACGGTCTTGTCGCACAGGACGACCTTCAGACCGGACTTGGTGAGGTCCTTCAGGGAGGCCACCTTGTCGGGATTGCCCGGCAGAGTGGCGATCTCCAGCCGGTTGCGGACGAAGGTGGCCGGCGTGCCGACCGCGTCGCCCTTGTCCGTCACGATCTTCATCGTCTTGGGGCTGGCGGCGGCGAAGACGTCCGCGGGGGCGCCGCTGGTGATGCTGGCGGCGAGGGTGTCGCTGCCGCCGAAGTTGAAGCTGACCTCGGTGCCGGGGTGCGCCTTCTCGAACTCCTTGCCCAGGGTCGTGAAGCTCTCCTTGAGGGAGGCGGCCGCGAACACGGTCACCTTGCCGGACGGCTTCGAGGAGGCGGAGCCGGACTTGTCCGAGCCGGTGGTCGAGGAGTCGTCGGACGAGGAGCAGGCGCTCAGTGCCATCAGGGCAGCGGCTCCCGCACCGGCCAGCTGCAGCTTCCGGGTCCGGCGCACGGAACGGGTCATCACGGATCTACTCCTCGAGTTCTGTGGAACAGCGGTCGCGCCCTGGCACGGCCCAGGAAGCGGCCGTGCGGCGATGATACTGCCGCATCTGCCAGGTGTAAGTCTCCTGTCGCATCGCATGAGCTGCGAACTTGTGACGTGAGGCTGGCATGTGCGTTTGTACGGTGCTCAGGCAGGGGTACGGTCCTGCGGGAGGTGGTCGCGGTGAAGCTCGCGGAACTCGCCCTGACCGGCGATCTCGTACGACCGGCCCGGCTGACGGTGCCGGACCTGCTCCGCTGGCCGCAGCACCGGGCGGACGTCAGCTTCGAGTGCGCCACCAGCGGCATCCAGCACCACCGGTTCGCCGGTCCGCTCCTGTACGACGTGCTCGCCGACGCGGGGCCCGGCTTCGACCCGGTCCGGCGCAAGGACCGGCTGCGCTTCCTCATCGCCGTCACCGGAACCGACGGCCATCACGCGCTGCTGTCCTGGGCCGAGATCGACCCCGACTTCGCGGACGCCCCCGTGCTGCTCGCCGTCACGATCGACGGCACCCCGCTGGACGCCGCCGGCCCCCAGCTGGCGCTGCCGCAGGACCGCTGCGGGGCCCGGCACATCAGCGGGATCACGGCGATCCGGGTGGACGGGGGCTACCGCGTCGGTGCGTCCGCTCGGCAGGAGGCAGCTGTCCGGCGCGGTCCAGCGCCTGCCACACCCGGTCACGCGTGAGCGGCAGCTCCGTGAAACGCACGCCCGTCGCGTCCCGCACCGCGTTCGCCAGCGCGGGTGCGACGGGGTTGAACGGGCTCTCGCTCATCGACTTGGCGCCCAGCGGCCCGATCGCGTCGGCCGTCCGCTGGACCGGATGGAGTTCGCCGTCCGGGGAGGCGAGGCCCTCGACCGTCGTGACCTCGCGCCCGTCGGCGCGGAAGGCCGGGTAGAGGCAGCTGTGCACGGGCTCGCCGTCGACGTGGACGGTGCAGGCGCCGCAGTCGCCCGCGTCGCAGCCCTTCTTCACGCCGAACCGGCCGCGCTCGCGCAGACAGGTCCGCAGACACTGGCCGGGGCGGGGCTCCTCCCCGAAGGACCGGCCGTTGATGTCGACCTTCAAGGGCGCCGGGGCCGCCGCGCTGCTCGCCGGCGAGGAGATCCACGGGAGCGTCCCGGACGACCTGGTCGAGGCCTGTGTGGGCCACGGCGTGCCGGTGGCCGGAGTGCCGGCGCACATCATGTTCCGCGCGATCACCGACACCGTGTACCTGCGTCACTGGGGCGAGTTGAGCCGCCACCACGCCCTGCCGGAGAACGCGCGGGTGCGGCTGAGCCGGTTGCTCGCCCAGGAGGCCGGGCCGGGCGCCGTCCTCGCGGCCGCCTTCGCCCACCTCGGCGCGCTCGCCGCGTACGTCTTCACGCCGTCGGGGCGGACGGTCACGGCCACCGCCGGGGCACCGCCCGTACCGGCGGCGGAGGCGGTCGCGCTCGTGGCGGACGGAAGCGGGGTGACCGTTTCCGTCGACGCCGCCGGTGTCTCGCCGTACGAGCGGTGGCTGCTGTACCTGCCCGACCCCGACGGTGCCCCGCCACGCATGCTGCACGAGGTCGCCGCCGTCCTGAGTCACTGTCAGGAGGCGGCCGCGCGGCGGCCGTCGTCGGCACACCGGGATGCGGACGAACTCGGTGCGCTGCTGGCCGCTCGCGACGCCCCGGCGGACGGTGCGGTCGGGGCGGCGTTGCGCCGGTGCGGGATGCCGGAGGCGGGGGGCTACCAGGTCGTCGTGGCGGACGCCGGTCCGCGGCGATCCGGGACGGTGGCGGAGCGGTGGGCGCAGGGCGCGCCGGCGGAGGTGGCGGGGCACGGGGTGGTGCGGGGCGGGGGCGGCGCCGCGGCCGTGGGGCGGTTGCCCGACGGGACCGCGTTCGCCGTGCTGTCCGGGGCACCGGCCGGCGGGTGGGGCGAGGTGTGGCCGCTGGTCGCCGGGTGCGCGCCCGACGTCGTGCTGCACGGCGGCAGCGGAGCGGCCGCGTCGGGACCGGACGGGCTGGTCGGCGCGCCGGCACAGGCCAGGTACGCGCTGACCTCGGCCCGGACCACCGCCCCCGAGGCCTCCCTGCTCGTCGACGCGACGTCCCTGACCAGCCTGGACACCCTGCTCACCGGGGTGCCGGCCGCGGTGCGCACGGCCTTCAGCCGAACGGTCCTCGGCCCGCTGCCGGAGACCGGCCGCCCCGCGACCACCGCACTGCTCGGGACCCTGGAGACCTTACTGGCCTGCGACGGCTCCTGGGCACGCACCGCGCAGGCCTTGCACCTGCACGTCAACACCGTGCACTACCGGATGGAGCGGATCGAGCGGCTCACCGGGCGTGATCTGTCCCGGCTGAGCGACCGGCTAGACCTGCGGGCGGCGCTGCTGTGCCGGTGAGCGGGCCGTCGCCGAAGGACGCGAGCGGCGGACGCCGGCCGGGTCAGGCGCGGTCGATGTGCACGTTGGTGGACTTCACGCGCGCGGTGGCCTCCATGCCGACCTCGAGGCCGAGTTCCTCGACCGCTTCCCGGGTCAGCAGCGAGACCAGTCGATGCGGGCCCGCCTGGATCTCCACCTGGGCGGCGACGTCGCCCAGCTTGATCGCGGTGACGATGCCGGGGAAGGCGTTGCGTACGGAGGTGTAGGAGGGGTCCTCCTCGCCGCCCCCCGCCTTGGCCAGTTCGACCGAGAAGGCGGCGAGGTCCCGGCCGTCGATGAGACGGCGTCCGGCCTCGTCACGGTGGGTGGCCACCCGGCCCGCGTCGGCCCAGCGGCGGGCGGTGTCGGGGCTCACGCCGAGCAGCCGCGCCGCCTGGCCGATCGTGTAGGACTGCATGCCGGTCACGATAGGGCCAGGCGACGGGGACCGTGGAACGGGGTTGGCCGTCGGGTACAACGCGATAGAGCGTGGGCGCGCGACGGAGGCTTCCCCTTCAGCCGGTGTGCACGCGTGGCCGTCGTGCCCGGTCCGGTTCCGCCTCGCGCAGCACCTCGCGGGTGACCGGGGCGACCTCGCCCTGACCGAAGAGGAAGAAGCGCAGGAAGTTGGCGAACGGGTTGCCCTCGGTCCACTCGAAGTAGATGTGCGGGGTGCAGCTGGTGCGGTCGCGGACGTGGAGGAGCAGCGCGGCGAGGGCGTTCGGAATGGAGGCGGACTCCAGGGTCAGCACCCGGTAGCGGCTGTGCAGTACCTCGCCGCGGACGGCCAGGCCCGCCTCGAACTCGGAGGGGTCGGTGACCGTGACCTCGACGAAGACGAAGTCCTCCTGCTCGGGCATGTCGTTGTCGGCGCGGATCTGCTCGATCTTGTCGCGGTACTCGGCCTTGTCGCGGCTGTCCGGCTCGTTGGCGATGAACCGTATCTTGCGGCTGGCCATGTCCCGGATGAATCGTTCCGCCATCGGGTCGAGCGTCACGCTGGTCACGCGCAGCTCGAAGGCACGGGCCAGCCGGGACAGCAGCGAGACCATGATGATGCCCGCGATGAAGCAGGCACCGATCTTCACACCGTCCGGGCGCTCGATGACGTTCACGACGGTCGTGTACAGGAACACCGCCGAGATCACGGCGAAGCCGACGGCCCAGCGGCGCTGTCCCGCCTTGCGCGCGGCGATGGTCACCGCGATCGCGGCCGAGCTGATCAGTACCAGCACACCGGTGGCGTAGGCACCGCCCTGCTTGTCGACGTTGGCGTCGAAGATCCAGGTCACCAGGAACGCGACCAGTGTGAAGACGATGACCATCGGGCGCACCGCCCGCGCCCAGTGCGGGGCCATGCCGTAGCGGGGCAGATAGCGCGGCATCAGGTTGAGCAGACCGGCCATGGCGGAGGCGCCCGCGAACCAGAGGATGGCGATGGTCGAGACGTCGTAGACCGTTCCGAAGGCGCCACCGAGGTACTCGTGCGCCAGGTAGGCGAGCGCGCGGCCGTTGGCCTGGCCGCCCGTCTTGAACTCGTCGGCCGGGATCAGCAGCGTGGTGATGAAGCTGGTGGCGATCAGGAAACAGCTCATGATCAGCGCGGCGGTGGTCAGCAGCTTCTTGGTGTCCCTGATCCGGCCGGCCGGGCGCTGTTCGCTGTCGCCCGGGTCGCCCTTGACGTGCGGCATGACGGCGACGCCGGTCTCGAAGCCGGACAGACCGAGGGCGAGTTTGGGGAAGACGATCAGCGCCACACCGATCATCACGAAGATGTTGCCGTGCTCGGCGGTCAGGGCGCTGGTCCAGTCCGTGATCACGTGCCCGGCCGTGATGAGGTGCCACAGGCCGACGATCACGACGACGAGGTTGAGCGCGAGATAGATGCCGACCAGCGCGACCGCGACCCCGATCGCTTCCAGGAAGCCCTTGAGGAACACCGCGCCGAGCAGGGCCACCAGGAACAGCGTGATCACCATCTGGTGACCGTGCAGGGTGCTGGTGAGGTGCGGATTCTCCACCAGGTGGGTGGAGGCGTCGGCCGCCGAAAGAGTGATGGTGATCAGGAAGTCGGTGGCCGCGAAGCCCAGCAGGGTGAGTACGAACAGCTTGCCCTTCCAGAACGACAGCAGCCGCTCCAGCATCGCGATGGAACCCTCGCCGCGCGGGCTCTCCTCCGCCACGCGGCGGTAGACCGGCAGGGCGCCCGCCAGAGTGACGATCACCAGCACGATGGTCGCGATCGGTGACAGGAGACCAGCCGCCAGGGCCGCGATGCCGGGCTGGTAGCCGAGGGTCGAGAAGTAGTCGACACCGGTCAGGCACATCACCCGCCACCAGCGCTGTCCCTGGTGCGGGGGCTCCGGCTGGGCGTGCGGTCCGGTGTGGCCACCGCCCTTGCCCATGTCGGACAGGCCCTCCAGCATCCAGGCGCGCAGGCGACTGGGAGGGTGTTCGGTCGTGGCCATCGGCGTGCTCCTGATGTGCGGCTCCGCGGTTTCCGGCCATCACGCGGACGGCGGCACCAGCGTAAGCAGAGAGTGACGCCGTGGCCCACGGGTACGGGCTCCGTGGGCGTCAATCTTGCGTTAAGAATGGCCCGGGAACGCGGGGGCCGCATCAAGAAGCGGAGGCCGGGGGCGGTCGGCCGCATCGAGGCCGAGCGGCCGACCCGATACGCCCACCGATCCGCCGCCGGCCACCGAGCGTCATGACTCCGGGACCGGAGGGCGACCGGTCCGGGGCGCCGGGGCCCTCTTCAGGACAGAGGGAGTGGGCGGGGAGGGGCCGATTCGGGTGTCGGTGGCTTCTGGAGCGGGCGGAGCTGTCGGAGGGTGGCGGTCGGTTCGAGGGGTCGGCGGCTGGCTGTGGGGCTGGTGGAGGGCGATCGATTCGGGGTGCCGGGGGATCTGTGGGTCACGGGGGGGCGGGCGGAGGGACTCGGTCCTGGGCGTCGGGGGAGTGGGTGAGGTTGGCGCAGGGTGATCGATCCGGCGTGCCGGCGGCTTTCTGCCGGGCAGGGGGGGGAGGCTCGCGGGGGCCCGTTCGGGATGTCGGCGGTTGTCCGGGGCGCGGGAGGAAGAGCCGGTGTCGGAGGGGTGGCGGTGGGCTCGAGGCGCCGGCGGCTGGCTGTGGGGCTGGTGGAGGGCGATCGATTCGGGGTGCCGGGGGATCTGTGGGTCACGGGGGGCGGGCGGGGCGGTTCGGGGTGTTGGTGGGTGGGCGGCGCTGTTGCGGGCCGGTGGCGTGGGGTGGGAGGTGTCTACTTCAGGCCCGAGGCCCGGAACACGGCCAGCGCGGTCTCACGGTCGAGGCGGCTGCCGAGGCGGTGCAGGGCGGTCGCGCCGGACCGCAGGATGCCGGCCGCCTCGGACGTGCGGGCGCCCTCGTCGAGCCGGTACCAGAGGCCGGGGTTGCGGATCAGGACCTCGGGGTCGATCTCGACCCGGTTGCCGAGGGCGTCCCGAAGGACCAGGCGCTGCGTCACGCCGTCCAGTGGGCGCACCGCGATCAGCAGGTCGGTGCGGACACAGCGGGTACGCAGCAGGCGGCGGGTGGCCAGCCACCCCTCTCCGGCCGACACCCGCGCCGGGAACAGGACGAGAAGGAGCAGCAGGGCCAGCAGCAGCCACAGGCCGCCGCGCCACCAGTTGAGGGAACCGGCCGCCCCGTCGACGAAGAGCAGCAACGCGAACAGCGCCCCGGAGCAGCCGACCGAACCGCGCACCTCCTCGATCCAGTCACGGTCGTACACCGCACCGCCGCTGTCGGGCGGGTGCGAGCCCCGCATCCGGGGGCGTGTGTCGTCGGGGTGCTTCATACGTCCGACGGTAGACAGCGGCGGGCCCGGGGGGAGCCGGCCGTCCCCGGCCTTGATGGCGCTCTGACGGCCGAGGGGCCGTTCTTGACGCGCTCGCAGCGCCGGGCCGCTCTCACAGGCCCCGCGTGTCCATGCGCAGATGCCAGGTGTTGCGGCGGTGGACGGACAGCAGCTCGGTCTCCAGCGGGGAGGGCGGCACCGCCAGGACGGGGCAGACGGCGTGGGCCAGGCAGTGCCGGGAGACCCGGCCGGAGAAGGCGCGCTGGAGGCCGCGCCGTCCCGCACCCACCACCAGCACGTCGTCCTCCCGGTCCGCGGTCGCCACGAGCGCCCGGCCCGGGGTGCCACGGACGATGACAGGGTGCATCGGCACAGAGGGACCCTCCGCGTCGAAGATCTCGTCCAGCACCGAGGCCAGCCGCTGCTTGGCCAGCCGTTGCCACTCCTCGACCAGCAGATCGGCGGCCGGTGAGCGGCGCGCGGCGGGATCACCACCCGGTGGTTCCCACGCCAGCACCGGCCACAGCTCGGCACCCAGCCGACGGGCCAGAGCGGTGGCCCGCCGCAGGGCAGTGACGCTCCCCAGTGAGCCGCTCACACCGACCACCACGCGAGCGGTCGCCGAGGCGTCGTGACGGGACATGACTCCCCCGTTCGTTCCGCACGGACGCCGTCCCGGGTGACCCCCGCGGACGCGCCCGCTGGCGAGGCCTTGCTCTCCTTCCATCCCACCCCCGCGCCGGCGATTCGACCAGCCGGGCGACGGTTTTCCGGTGGTTCCCGGGATCAAGGCGTGCTCCCGCACCCCGCCGGACGGTGGAGGAACCATTAAGATTCGGCGCCATAGACGAAACTTTCGAACCGCTGTGGGGGCGAGCATGCGTACCTACGACAACCCCGTCATCCCCGGCTTCCACCCCGACCCGAGCGTGTGCCGGGTCGGGCCGGACTACTACCTGGTCTGTTCCAGCTTCGAGTACTTCCCCGGCGTTCCGCTGTTCCACAGCCGGGATCTGGTGCACTGGCGCCAGATCGGCAACGTCCTCGACCGGCCGGGCCAGTTGACGCTGCCGGACGACGTACCGGCGTCCGGCGGCGTCTACGCGCCGACGATCCGTCACCACGACGGGCTCTTCCATGTCGTCACCACCGACGCCGGCGGCAAAGGGACCTTCCTCGTCACCGCCGAGCGGCCCGAAGGCCCCTGGTCGGACCCGGTGTGGATCGATCTGCCCGGCATCGACCCGGATCTCGCGTGGGACGAGGACGGATCGTGCTGGTGCGCCATGGCCGGGGTCAGCGTGGCCCGGATCGACCCACGCACGGGCCGGGTGCTGGAGGGCCCGCTGCCGATGTGGTCCGGCACCGGGCGCAGGGATCCGGAGGCGCCGCACCTGTACCGGATCGGTGACTGGTGGTACCTGCTGCTCGCCGAGGGCGGCACTGCCCTGGGGCACGGTGTCTCGGCCGCCCGCGCCCGTTCGCCGCGCGGCCCCTGGGAGCCGGCGCCCGGCAATCCGCTGCTGTCCCACGGCGGCACCGGCCTGCCCGTGCAGTGCACCGGCCACGCCGACCTGGTGCAGGCGGCGGACGGCGGTTGGTGGATGGTGCTGCTCGGCACCCGGCCGCGCGGCTGGTTCCCGGAGTTCCACGTCCTCGGCCGGGAGACCTTCCTGGCCCCGGTGGAGTGGGTCGACGGCTGGCCCCGGGTGGGACCGGTGCGGGAGCGGCACGTGGCCCCGGAGGCCTGGGCTCCCGTCGAACAGCCGCCCGTGCGGGACGACTTCACCGGCCGGACCCTCGCGCCGTACTGGATATCCCCGCGCCGCAGGCCCGACCACTCCTGGTCGCTCGCGGAACGGCCCGGCCGGCTCACCCTGACCGCCACCGGTGACAGCCTCGACCGGCCCGGGCACACCTTCGTGGGCCGTCGGCAGCAGCACCACGACTGCCGGGCCGCCGCGCTGCTGGAGCCCGGGGCGGGCCGGGCCGGGCTCTCCGTGCGCCTGGACGAGGGGCACCACTACGACCTGGAGGTGGCCGGAGGGACGGCGGCCGTGATCGCCCGGATCGGCCCGCTGCGGCAGCGGGTCGCCGCACATCCGGTGCCGCAGGAGCCGGTCACTCTCGTCGTCGAGATCCGCTCGACGCGGCACCCCGGGCCCGGGAGCGGTCCCGACACGGTCGCCTTCTCGGTCGAAACTTCCGAAGAGGTCGTCCCGCTGGCCGAACTGGACGGCCGATACCTGTCCACTCAGGTGGCCGGCGGATTCACCGGCCGTGTCATCGGCATGTACGTCACCGAGGGCCGCGCGGCCTTCGACTGGTTCGACTACGCGCCCGGGCCGGTGTGACCCGCGCGAGGCGCTGTGCAGAGATCCGGCTACGCACCGTAGCCGGACCCGGACACAGGTCGGGGCCGGTGCGCACCGAAGGTGTGCGGCCGGCCCCTCGGGTCGCTCGCGCCACGCTCAGGCCGCGGTCATCACGTGCTCCGCACCGAGCGGGCGGTGCGGAGCGATGATCCGGCCGTCGGGCAGCAGCTCACCGGTGTCCTCGAAGAGCAGGACGCCGTTGCACAGCAGACTCCAACCTTGCTCCGGGTGGTGCGCCACGAGGCGGGCGGACTCCCGGTCGGCGGACTCGGCTGGCGGGCACGGTGGCTGGTGCTGGCACATGGGTGGGATCTTTCGCTGTGTCGTGGTCATGTCCGTCCCCCGTGGTGATAAGTCGGTCGGAACCCAGTGTTGCCCTCTGGGCGTCATTCCGCAGGGATTTCGCAGCACCGCTTCTCACAGGTTCAGGACGCGTCACCCGGCCGGACGGTTCAGCCCAACTGCACTGTCCCTTTGGGTGGTTCTCGGTGGTCGGAACGGGCTAGTCCGCCCGTGCCACACCGCGGAAACGGCCGTACCCCGCTTCCCTTCCGGGAAGCGGGGTACGCGGGTGTCGTTCAGGCGGGTGAGCCGAGCAGCGGGAGGGGAGTCGCCCGATGGGTCAGCACCGGAAGCAACTCGGCGACCCGGAAGGGGCGGTGCGCCGATATGCCGGGCGGTGCCGGGGCCAGCGGGACGAGCAGGTCGGTGGCGGCCGGATGGCCTTCCGCTCCGTCGGCGGCGCACTCGCCGTGCAGCCACAGGGTGAGCATGTACAGGCCGGGCAGGGACAGCAGACGTGGCTGGTACGGCTGTTGCAACGCCTCGGCCTGTTGCAGGGCGCGCTCGGTGGAGGCGATGTACGGGCCCTCGAAGAAGTGCGAGAAGGCCCAGCCGTCCGGGGTGAGCATGGTCTCCGCCGCGGCCACCGCCCGGTCGCCGCAGCGGATCAGGAAGCGCCAGCCGGCCAGCCGGGTCGCGGAGAGTCCTTGCGCGGTGATCCGGTCCAGGACATGGACGGGCAGCGGGAGTTCGGGTGTCGCCGGGCCCTGCGCGGCGCGCAGGGAGGGAGTACGGGCCTCACGGACCGCGGTCGGGGAGCCGAGGGCGGTGAGGACGGAGCGCAGGGCGGGCGCAGGGGCAGGGGACACGTGCAGCGGCATGTGGGTCGCCTCTCGTTCGACAGGCGCGGCGGCGCGAGGAGGGTGGGGCGGACGGCGCTGTCTGCTCACGGAAAGGCCGAAGGGGTGGGGGCCCGGTCGGTGAACAAAGGTGCGGCTCGCCCTGCCGCCCGTCACGGTGACGGCAGGAACACGGCAGGAACCAGGACCGAGGGCGCCAACCTTCTGCCTTGTGGACGAAGTTTATACGACGCGTGTTCGGCCGTTGTTTCGTCTATCCCATTTCGGTAAGTCGCGCAAGGCGCTAATGGGTCGCCGATTTGCGGGACTCATCCCGATTCCCGTGCCGGTTCCTCGGTGCTGACCTGGCAATACGCGCCGGTAGCGGTCGGCCGAATGTCGTCGGCGTTTTTCACGAGGCGTTCGGGGCACTCGGAGGTGCATGGTGTGGCATGCCCCGTGAATGTGCCGCGGGGAACATTCGACAGAGTAGCGGGCGCCGGGCCCGCGCGGGACGTTATCGATCGCTTCCGCTGGGCATCATCCCCCCTGACCCGGGAGCCCGGCGGCCGCATCATCGGCCCGCCCATCCGAGGAGGGACACTTCGATGGGGGAGAAGGTCGTGGCAGGGCAGTTCGACCTGTCCGATCGCCAGCGCTACCGCGAAAAGCTCCAAAAGTGCCTGACGGGACTGGAGCGACTGCTGGTCGAGAAGCGATTCGATCGCCCCAAGAACCTGATGGGGGTGGAGATCGAATTGAATCTCGCGGGTTCCGACGGCATGCCGAAAATGTTGAACGGGCAGGTACTGGAGCGCATCGCGAGCCGTGATTTCCAAACAGAACTCGCCATGTTCAACCTGGAGGTGAACATAGCCCCACACCGATTGGGCGGCCGCGTATTCGACCGGCTCGCCGAGGAACTGCGCACCTCTCTGGCCTACGCCGACCGGAAGGCCGGCGAGGTGGACGCCGGAATCGTCATGATCGGCATCCTGCCCACGCTGGACCGGGACGACCTGGTCTCCTCCAACCTCTCCGAGGTCGACCGCTACGCCCTGCTCAACGACCAGATCGTGGCCGCGCGCGGCGAGGACTTCCGGCTCGACATCGAGGGCGTGGAGCACCTCGTCTGCACCTCGAAGTCGATCGTCCCCGAGGCCGCGTGCACCTCCGTGCAACTGCACCTCCAGGTCACTCCGGGCCGGTTCGCCGACGTGTGGAACGCGGCGCAGGTGGCGACGGCCCCGCAGATCGCCGTCGGCGCCAACTCGCCGTTCCTCTTCGGTCACGAGCTGTGGCGAGAGTCCCGGCCGCCGCTGTTCCTGCAGTCCACCGACACCCGGCCGCCCGAGCTGCAGGCCCAGGGGGTGCGGCCGCGCACCTGGTTCGGGGAGCGGTGGATCTCCAGCGCCCACGACCTGTTCGAGGAGAACCTGCGCTACTTCCCGGCGCTGCTGCCCCTCTGCGACGACGAGGAGCCGCTGGAGGTGCTGGACGCCGGCGGCACACCCAAGCTCGCCGAACTCGTCCTGCACAACGGCACGATCTACCGATGGAACCGGCCGGTGTACGGCATCGCCGACGGCGTCCCGCACCTCCGGGTGGAGAACCGCGTGCTGCCGGCCGGACCGACCATCACCGATGTGATCGCCAACGCGGCCTTCTACTACGGCCTGGTGCGTGCCCTCGCCGAGGAGTCGCGGCCGGTGTGGAGCCGGATGCCCTTCGCCGTGGCCGAGGCCAACTTCGACGCGGCCTGCCGGCACGGGATCGACGCGCGTTTCGTCTGGCCGCGGCGGGGACGCTACGGCGGCACGGGCGAGATCGACGCGGTCACCCTGGTCCGCGACGAGCTGTTGCCGCTGGCCTCCGCCGGGCTGGACGCGTGGGGCGTCGAGGCGGCCGACCGGGATCTCTACCTGGGCGTCATCGAGGAACGCTGCCGGCGGCGGGTCAACGGCGCGTCCTGGCAGGCGGCCACCTTCCACCGGGCGCTCGAGCAGGGCCTCACCCGCGACGCGGCCCTGGCGGCGACGACTCGGCGCTATGCCGAGCTGATGCATGTGGGCGAGCCGGTGCACACCTGGCCGGTGGGGCTGCCGGAGCCGGTGCCGCTGGGCTGAGGGCCGGGCCGTGGCGACCGGGGCGAGCCACAGCCGGGGCTGAGCGCCGACGCGGCGGCCCTGCCCGGTCGGCGACCGAGCGGGTTCGCCGGCGGGCCCGGCCGGTGCGTGCCGGGGTCGCCGGCCCGCTGCGCCGGGGCCGATCGCCGTCGCGGCGGACGAGGGCCGACGGCGAGCGGAGAGGTCTTGTCGGCGTGCCCGGTGCGTGGCCGGGCCGCCGGTCCCCCCGCGGCGGCTGAAATGCCGTCGCCGTGGACATGACTGGCCGGTGCGCGGGGGCCTCGCCTCGGGCCGGTGCGCGGGCTTCACATGTGGCTCTGCGATCCTTGCCAGGCAGAAGGGGCCGTTGGCCCATGAGGCGGCTGGAGGCAGGGGTGCACGTGGAGGCTGGCTCGGTCGGTGATTCCGTGGCGGGAAAGCCCGACCCACGGCGGATCCTGCGGGACGAGACGCTGCTCGTCCTCGGGCTCTCGCTGGGGGCGAGCGGGGTCTCCGCACTGATCAGTTTCATCGGCTCGGTCACCAAGCCGGGCGGCCTGAAGGACCAGGCGGCCACCCTCAACGCCTCGGCCGCGCCGGGCCGCCCGTGGCTCGACCTCGCCTGGCAGCTCTTCGGCATCGCCAGCGCGCTGGTCCCCGTGGCCCTCGTCGCCCACCTGCTGCTGCGCGAGGGCGGGAGTCTGCGAACGCTGGGCTTCGACCGCACCCGCCCCCGGCCGGACCTGGCCCGGGGCGCCGGGATCGCCGCGGTGATCGGCAGCACCGGCATCGCCTTCTACCTCGCCGCACGAGGCCTCGGCTTCAACCTCACCGTGGTGCCCGAGGCACTGCCGGACGTGTGGTGGAAGTACCCGGTGCTGATCCTCTCCGCCCTGCAGAACGCGATCCTCGAAGAGGTCATCGTCGTCGGCTATCTGCTGCGCAGGCTGGGCCAGTTGGGCTGGACGCCGGGGACCGCACTGGTGGCCAGCGCGGTCCTGCGCGGGTCCTACCACCTCTACCAGGGCGTCGGCGGCTTCCTCGGCAACATGGCCATGGGCGTGGTGTTCGTGTACCTCTACCGCCGCTGGGGCCGGGTCGGACCACTGGTCGTCGCGCACTCCCTGCTCGACATCGGCGCGTTCGTCGGTTACGCCCTGCTCGCGGGCAAGGTGGGCTGGCTGCCGACGGCCTGAGGACGAGGGCCGTCGGCGGACCGCTCAGGCGCGCAGCTCGCCCTCGACGACCGTGACCGCGTGGCCGGTGAGCAGCGTGCGCTCGCCGCGCAGAGCGGTGCGGACCAGCCCGGTGCGGCGGGAGGCCTGCAGTCCGGTGAGGTCGTCGCGGCCGAGGCGGGCGGACCAGTGCGGGGCGAGCGCGGTGTGGGCGCTGCCGGTCACCGGGTCCTCGTCGATGCCGACGTTCGGGAAGAAGCAGCGGGAGACGAAGTCGTAGCCGCGGTCCGGGTCCTCGGCGCGGGCGGTGGCGATGATGCCGCGCGAGGAGTAGGCGCCGAGGGCCTTGTGGTCGGGGGAGAGGCCGAGGACGGTCTTCTCGTCGGCCAGCTCCACCAGCAGGTCGCCGACGTTCGGACCGGTGTCGAAGGCGGCGGCCGGTTCCGCGCCCAGCGCCTCGGCGACCCCGGCCGGGACCTCGACCGGGGTGAGCGGGGCGGTCGGGAAGTCGAGGGTGATCGAGCCGTCCGCGGCGGGCGTGGCGATGAGCACGCCGCTGCGGGTGGCGAACCGCACCGGGCCCTCGTGGGCGCCGGTGGTGTGCAGGACGTGGGCCGTGGCGAGCGTGGCGTGGCCGCACATCGCGACCTCGGCGACGGGCGTGAACCAGCGCAGTGACCAGTCGGCCTCGCCGCCTTGGGGCAGCCGGTGCGCGAACGCGGTCTCGGCGTGGTTGACCTCCATGGCGACGTTCTGGAGCCAGTCGTCGTCCGGGAAGACGTCGTCCAGGAGCAGGACTCCGGCGGGATTGCCGGCGAAGGGGCGGTCGGTGAAGGCGTCCACGATTCGAATGCGCATGGCGCTGACGCTAGTGGTTGCGCCGGCCGTCGGAACAAGGCCAATTCACGAGTGCCGGACTGTTTCCCGTCCGACGGCCGCGCGTGTCCGCAGCCAGGGGGCGAGCTGCGTGACACCGAACGACACCTCCGCGGCGAGGAAGAGCCACAGGATCCGCGGCCCGCCGTGCGCCAGCGCGTACGCCTGCCACAGGGAGAACAGGACGCGCGCGGTGCCGTCCAGGAGGCCGTGCAGCGGCAGCGGTCGTACGACCCGCAGCAGTGACCAGACCACCACGACCGAGCCCATCAGGTTGGCGTACAGGGTCTGCATCGGGGTGAGCGCGGGCATGGTGCCGAGGCCGAGCGCGTCGCCTCCCGCCGACAGGAGGCGGTGCAGCAGCGCGTACGTCCACGGCGTCGCGAAGCCGGCCGTGACGATCAGGTCGTACCAGCCGCTCGTTCGGACGAGGCGCAGATAGGCGGGGGCAGCAGGGTTCATCGGGGCTCCTCGGAAGGGCTCGCTCGGGCGCCGCCCACGCTAGACAGCGGAGTACGCTCCAAGGTCAAGTCGGCCGAGCCGCGGGGGAGTCATGCGCATCGGAGAACTGGCCGCGCGTACCGGGATGTCCAAGGACACGCTGCGCTTCTACGAGAAGCTCGGCCTGATCGAGGGCGACCGGCTGCCCAACGGCTACCGCGACTTCCCGCCGGAGACGGTGCCCTGGCTGCAGTACGTGCGCACGGCGCAGACGCTCGGTTTCACCCTGGCCGAGATCGCCCGGCACGGTGCGGAACTGAAGGACGCACCGGACAGCGCCGAGGCCCTGTCCGCGCTGTTCGAGGAGAAGATCCGGGTCGTCGACGAGCGCATGGCCGAACTCGCGGCGCTGCGCGCCGACCTCACCGCCCGCGTCGGCACCGGCTGCCCCTTGCGGGCATGACCCGCATGTGACGGGCTCTTTCCGGTGGGATTGTCGGATCCTCGTTTCCGATATATCGTTGAGCTATCGCGAACGATACGCGATGCTTACGTGACAGATCAGCGATGGAATGGAGTGATCGTGATGCGTACCCACGGATTCGAGCGTGGACATCGGCACGAGGGCCCCGGAAGGCGGGGTATGGGCGGATTCGAGGGCCGGCGGGCCGCCTTCGGTCCCTTCGGGCCGGGTGGTCCGGGCTTCGGCCCGGGCGCACCCGGCTTCGGCCCCGGGCCCTGGGGGCCGCGCGGGCGCGGAGGCCCTAGGGGGCGGGCGCGGCGCGGTGACGTACGGGCCTCGATCCTGGCCCTGCTCAAGGACCGGTCCATGCACGGATACGAGATGATCCAGGAGATCGCCGAACGCAGCGGCGGCGCGTGGAAGCCGAGCCCCGGCTCGGTCTACCCGACGCTTCAGCTGCTGGAGGACGAGGGTCTGATCACCAGCGAGAGCGAGGGCGGCAAGAAGCTCTTCTCGCTCACCGAGGACGGCCGCACCGCCGCCGAGGAGGGGCCGGATGCTCCTTGGGAGGAGGCCTCGCGCGGGGTCGACTGGGAGGCCCTGCACGAGATCCGGCAGGCCGGTGTCGGTCTGATGGAGGCCTTCGGCCAGGTCTGGAAGACCGGCAGCAAGGAGCAGCGCGAGAAGGCGCTGGCCGTCGTCAACGACGCCCGCAAGAAGCTGTACCTCATCCTCGCCGACGAGCACTGAGGCGCGTACGGCGACCGGGGCGCCCCGTGCGGTATCCGCGCGGGGCGTCTCCGCGTCTCCCCGTCTCCGCGTCCCCCGGTTCCCCTCCCTCGCTCCCGGCTCAGGCCACCAGGCCGCCGAGCTTGCGCAGCGACTCGTTCAGGGCGGCCGTCGCCGAGTCCTTGAGCTTGCCCGCCATCAGCGACACCGCGGCACCGGTGAACTCGCCGTCGATGCGGAGGCTGGTGGCGTCCCCGTCGGGGGTGAGCGTGTAGCGCGTCGCGACGGTCACGGCCATCGGGCCCTTGCCGCGTATGGCGAACACCCGGGCCGGCTCCAGTTCCTCGATGGTCCAGTCGACCTCCGCGGGGAAGCCCATCAGCTTCATGTTCTCCTGGAAGGTCCCGCCCACGGCCAACGTCTCGGGGCCGCCCCGGGGAAAGCTGGTGTGGGTCGCGTTCCACTCCCCGTACGACGGCCAGTCGGTGAGCTTGGCCCACACCTTCTCGGCCGGCGCCTGGATGCGTGCCTCCGCGCTGACTTCGGCCATGCGACCACCCCTTCGGATCGGGCGTAGCGGGCTACGGTGTCGCGGAACGTAGCCGCAAGGGCGTGAACATTCAATACTGATGAACCGTCAGAATGCCGGGCGGTCGGCGTGGTCGCGTGCGGGGCGCGGAGCAGGACGGCGCGCGCCCCTGGCGGCGGGTCGGCCGGATCTCCTCCGTAAGGATGAGATCCCGGTCGGCGACGTCCACTCTGTGTGGGACGCGAAGATGGTTCCCCTCGCGGATGACTCGGGCCGTTGTGGCTGATGGGGTAGGGGAGTGCACCCCCGTATGGCCCGCCCGACCGCTCGCGACGAGGCGACTGCGCACATGGACGACGATGCCGCGCTCGGCGCCGAGCTGGCAGCGGTGATCGCCGGTGCCCGCCGCAGGGCCGTCCGGGACGGGGACCGGCAGATCGACACCGCCCATCTGCTCCACTCCCTGCTGGAGCACGACACCGAGGTCCGCGCCGCCGTCGGCGGCCCCGCACGGCTCGCGCGCCTGCTCGGCTATCTCGTGCAGCGCAGCATCGGCTACGGGCTGCGCTGGCAGGGCAGCGTGGAGGACTCGGGGGCGATCGCCGTCGTCCCGGTCGTCCCTCACGCCGCCCCCGCCCCCGAGGCCCCGCCGGCCGTTCCGCTCACCCCGGCCCTTCCGAGCGCCCGCGGCGGCGAAGCGCGAGGCGGCGCGAGCTGGTCGCCCGCCGCGGCCGCCGCGTTGACGCAGGCGCGCGGGCTCGCCCGGCGGCGGGGCGAGGTCCGGGTCACCGGCACCGATCTGTTCGCCGCGCTCGTCGCGGACCCGCGCTCCCGCGCCGTCGAGGTCCTCGAGCGCGCCGGCATCCCCGCCCGGGACCTGCCCGCCCGGGTCGAGTCCGGCGCCGGGGAGTACGCCGGTGACGGCGGCGCGACCTCCTGACGCATCAGCCGTCCATCAGCTGAGACAGGTGTCAACGGGGGTGACGCTCCTGTCGTCTCCTGTCATCATGTGCCGGTGCATACGTCAGAGAGCAGTCAGGGCGGTCACGGCAAGGGCGTAGGGCTCGGTCTCGCGCTCGGCTCGGCGCTGGCCTTCGGCGGGTCCGGAGTGGCCGCCAAGCCATTGATCGAGGCGGGTCTGGACCCGCTGCACGTGGTGTGGCTGCGGGTGGCCGGCGCCGCGCTGGTCATGCTGCCGCTCGCCGTACGGCACCGGGCCCTGCCGCGCCGCCGTCCCGCACTGCTCGCCGGGTTCGGGCTGCTCGCGGTCGCCGGCGTCCAGGCCTGCTACTTCGCCGCGCTCTCCCGTATCCCCGTGGGCGTGGCCCTGCTCATCGAGTACCTGGCTCCCGCCCTGGTGCTCGGCTGGGTGCGGTTCGTGCAGCGCAGGCCCGTGACCCGCGCCGCCGCGCTCGGCGTGGTCCTCGCGGCGGGCGGCCTGGCCTGCGTGGTGGAGGTCTGGTCGGGGCTGAGCTTCGACGCACTGGGCCTGCTGTGCGCGCTCGGCGCCGCCTGCTGCCAGGTCGGCTACTTCGTCCTGTCCGACCAGGGCAGCGACGCGGGCGACGAGGCCCCGGACCCGCTCGGTGTCATCGCCTACGGACTGCTCGTCGGCGCCGTCGTACTCACGGTCGTCGCCCGCCCCTGGAGCATGGACTGGACGGTGCTGGCCGGCTCCGCGCAGATGGACGGCATCGCCGTGCCGGCCGTCGCCCTGCTGGCCTGGATCGTGCTGGTCGCGACGGTGATCGCGTACATCACCGGGGTGCTGTCCGTGCGGCGGCTGTCGCCGCAGGTCGCCGGGGTGGTCGCCTGCCTGGAGGCGGTGATCGCGACCGTGCTGGCCTGGGTGCTGCTCGGCGAGCACCTGTCGGCGCCGCAGGTCGCCGGCGGCGCGGTCGTCCTGGTCGGCGCGTTCATCGCCCAGTCCTCCGCCCCGGCCAAGGGTTCCCTGGAGCCGGTCGCCCAGGGCACACCGGAACGGGAGTTGTCCGCCCGCGGCACCGCCGCATAGGGTTGCGGTCATGCCGTCGAACGCACTCGCCCTCTCGCCGCCGGCCGCCTGAGGCGGGCCTCCGGGACCCACGCCCCGCGCACCCGCGCCGGGCTGGGCGGTGCCGCCCGCAGATGAAGTCCGCGCGTCCCGCCGAAGCGGGGCGCCCTCGAGCTTCCGCACCCCCGTGTGCGCTTCTGCGGAGAAACTCCCTTGTCGAACGATGCTTCCGGCCTGCCCGTCGGGCGTGGCCTGCTCTATCTGATCATCACCGGTGCCGCCTGGGGCACCGCCGGCGCCGCCGCCTCGCTGGTCTACCGGGCCAGCGACCTGGGCGCCTTCGGGCTCTCCTTCTGGCGCTGTGCGCTGGGGCTCCTGCTGCTGCTCGCCGGCCGCGGGCTGCGCCCGCGTGTCCGCCCGGCCGTGGCCGAACCCCTGCGCCGCAGGATCACCCGGGCGGTGACCACCGGCCTCGGTCTCGCCGTGTTCCAGACCGGGTACTTCGCGGCCGTGCAGGCGACCGGACTCGCCGTGGCCACCGTCGTCACCCTGGGCGCGGGCCCCGTCCTCATCGCGCTCGGCGCCCGGCTGCTGCTCGGTGAGCGGCTCGGCGCCGGCGGTGTCCTGGCGGTCGCCGGCGCCCTGGCCGGGCTGGTCGTGCTGACCTCCGGCGGATCGGCCGCGACCGTCCGGCCGGCGGGTGTGCTCCTGGCGCTCGCCTCGGCGGCGGGCTACGGCGCCATGACCCTGCTCACGCGCTGGTGGGGCCGGGACGGCGGCGCCGACGCCTCGGACGCGACCGTGTGGTCCTTCGCCGTGACCGGCCTGTGCCTGCTGCCGTTCGCGATGCACGAGGGCCTGCTCCCGCACACCGCCCACCCGGCGCGGCTGCTCTGGCTCCTGCTGTACATCGCCGCCGTGCCGACGGCCCTCGCGTACGCACTGTACTTCGCGGGAGCGGCCGTCGTACGGTCCGCGACCGTCTCCGTGATCATGCTCCTGGAACCGGTGACCGCGGCCGTGCTCGCCGTCGTCCTGCTCGGCGAGCGGCTCACGGCGACCACCACGGCCGGCACCCTGCTGCTGCTCGGCGCGGTCGCGGGCCTGGCCGTGAGCGAGGCCCGCGGGGCCGGCCGGCGGGAGCCGATGCCGGCGTGACGCCTCCGGCGCCCCCTCGGCCCTACCGCGCGGCCAGATAGTCCGGCAGTTCGATGCCGGGCGCCAGGTCGGCGTTGGCCAGGGGGGCGTCGTACCCCCTGCGGAGCGGGACGACCCCGGCCCAGTGCGGCAGGGACAGGTCCTCGGGCTCGTCGTTGGCGTCGCCCGTGCGGACCTTGGCCGAGACCTGGTCCAGGTCCAGGCGGATCACCGCGGTGGCGGCCAGTTCCTTCTTGTTCGCGGGCCGGGAGTCGGCGGACCGGCCCGGCACGACGTGGTCCACCAGCGCGTCCAGGGCCAGCCGCCGCTCCTCGGGGTCGGTGACCTCGTGCGCGACGCCGTGCACCACGACCGAGCGGTAGTTGATCGAGTGGTGGAAGGCCGAGCGGGCCAGCACCAGTCCGTCGACGTGGGTGACCGTCAGGCACACCGCCAGGCCGGGGTCGGCCTGGCCGGTCATCCTCAGCGGCCGCGAACCGGTGGAGCCGTGGACGTAGAGCCGCTCGCCGACCCGGCCGTACAGCGTCGGCAGCACCACCGGGGCGCCGTCGCGGACGAAGCCGAGGTGGCAGACGTATCCCTCGTCGAGTATCGCGTGCACCAGTTCCCTGTCGTACGACGCCCGGTCCGCGGAACGCGTGGGTACGGTGCGGTCGGTCGGCGTATAGGCGGCGGTCAGCGCTTCCTCGGTCGTGCCCGGCATGAGGGTCCTCCCAATGGCGATCTTTATTGCACTAGTGCATAATGGTCTTTGTGCTAGGAGAGTATCGGATCCAAGGGCGTGGCGCAGCCGAGATTGCGGCCGGCGTCGAGCGCGCGGTCGGCGCGGGAGAGCTGGAACCGGGGCAACCCCTGCCTCCCATGCGGCAGTTGGCGGCTCAGCTGGGGGTGAATCCGAACACGGTCGCGGCCGCCTATCGCATCCTGCGCGAACGCGGGGTGATCGAGACGGCCGGCCGCCGGGGAAGCCGCATCCGTTCCAAGCCGGCCACCACCGGCCGGGAGGAACTGCGCGTGGAGGTCCCCGCGGGCGGCCGCGACCTGTCCACCGGCAACCCCGACCCGGCCCTGCTGCCCCGCCTGGCCCCGGCCCTCGCCGCGGCGGCCGAGCAGGCGGACCGGCGGCCGTTCCTCTACGGCGACGACCCCGTCGACGCGGACCTCGGCCGCATCGCCCGCGCCGGACTCGACGCCGACGGCGTCCCGGAGGGCCCGCTGACCGTGACCTCCGGCTCCCTGGACGCCGTCGAACGCGTCCTCGCGGCGCACCTCAGACCCGGCGACGCCGTGGCCGTGGAGGACCCGGGCTGGGGCAGCCTCCTCGACCTCGTCCCCGCCCTGGGGCTGCGCACGGTCCCCGTCGGTGTGGACGACGACGGGCCACGCCCCGACGACCTGCGCCGCGCCCTGGAGTCCGGGGCCCGCGCCCTGATCGTCACCGACCGCGCGCAGAACCCGACCGGCGCCGCGGTGACCGCCACGCGTGCGCGCGCCCTGCGCGCGGTGCTGCGGGACCACCCGCGGACCCTGCTCGTCGAGGACGACCACTGCCACGGCATCGTGGACCTCCCGCTGCACCCGCTCGCGGGCGTCACCCACCACTGGGCCTTCGTCCGCTCCGCGGCCAAGGCCTACGGTCCCGACCTGCGCCTGGCCGTCCTCGCCGGGGACGCCGTCACCGTCGACCGGGTGCGCGGCCGTCAGCGCCTCGGACCCGGCTGGGTGAGCCTGTTGCTGCAGCGGACCGTGGTACGGCTGTGGACGGACGGCGCGCTGGACCGGGCCGCGGTGGCGGAGTCGTACGGGGCCCGCAGGGATGCGCTGGTCGACGCCTTGGCGGACCGCGGGATCACCGCCCACGGCCGCAGCGGGATGAACGTGTGGGTGCCGGTCCCCGACGAGACCGGCGCGGTGGCCCGCCTCCTGCAAGGGGGATGGGCGGTCGCTCCGGGCGCCCGCTTCCGCCTCGCGTCCCCTCCGGGCATCCGCGTCACGGTCTCGACGCTCACCACGGAGGACATCGACCCCCTGGCGGAGGCGCTGACGGCAGCGGTGCGACCGTCCCCGGCGCGCGTCTACGGCTGAGGACGGGCCGGGCGGGGGCGCCGCGCACCGGGCGACCAGCCGCACGCGACCCGCGTACCTGCCCGCTCCCCGCGACGCGGACGGGAGTGTGACGACAGGCCTCAGGCGCCCTTCCGCCGCACCTGCGTGAGCGCGGCCCCGGCGAGCACGATCACCGCCCCCACCGGGGTGGTCCAGCGAAGCGACTCCCCGAGGATCGCCACTCCCGCGGCCGTGGCGATGACCGGAATGAAGTACGTGACCATCTGCGCCGTGGTCGGCCCGACCTCGGCGACCAGCCCGTACTGGATCAGCACCGCCAGCCCCGTGCCCAACGCGCCCAACGCGGCGATCGCCAGCACCGGGACGAACGCGAAATGATCCGGGACGCCGGCGAACAGGGGCGTCACCACCGCGAGCTGGACCGTCGCCAGCAGCAGCTGCGCGCCCGTCATGGACAGATGCGAGTGGCCGGTCCCGGCCAGCGTCCGCCGGACGTAGATCCACCCCACGGGATAGCTCAGCGACGCCAGCAGCGCCATCGCCGTACCCCTGGCATCCAGTCCGTGGAAGCCCTGCCACGCACCCAGCACCGTCAGCACCCCGAGGAAGCCGAGACCGAGCCCCGCGACGCGGACCCGAGTCGGCCGGTCCTCGGAGAGGGCGACCAGCGACAGGGCCATCCCCCACAGGGGCGACGTCGCGTTGCAGATGCCGGCCAGCGTGGACGGGATCGTCAGCTCCGAGTAGGCGAAGAGGGAGAACGGCAGGGCGTTCAGGAAGAACGCGGCGACCGCCATGCGGCCCCACAGGCGCGCCCCGCGCGGCAGCCGTTCCCGCTTCGCGGCCATCGCCGCCGCCAGTACCGCCGTACCGAACACGAGCCGTCCGAGGGTGACCTGGAAGGGCGCGTACCCCTCCGTCCCCACCTTGATCAGCAGGAAGCTGAAGCCCCAGATCAGGGAGAGGACGCCGAAGCGGAGCCGCCAGTCGAGGCGGGCGCGGGGGTGGGCGGGGGCGGGGGTGGGGGACTGGGTCCGGGATGCGGTGACCGTGCTCATGGCCTCAACGATGCTGGAGTCAACCTCGTAGCACAATCGAGATTTCTCACGCGGTACCTCTTAGAATCACTTACATGTTGAACCTCGAGCGCCTGCGTACCCTGGACGCCCTCGCCCGGCACGGCTCGGTCAGCGCCGCCGCCGACGCGCTGCACGTCACCACGTCCGCGGTCTCCCAGCAGCTGGGCAAGCTGGAGCGCGAGATCGGCCAGCGGCTCCTCGCCAAGAACGGCCGGGGTGTCCGGCTCACGGACGCCGGCCGGCTGCTGTCCGAGCACGCGGCGCGCATCCTGTCGCAGGTCGAACTCGCCGAGTCCGACCTGGAGGCGCACCGCGGTCAGGTCGTCGGCGAACTGCGGCTGTCGGCCTTCCCGACCGCCGCCCGGGGGCTCTTCCCGGCCGCACTCGGGGCGCTGCGCGCCGAGCACCCGGGGCTGCGCGTGCGCTCCAGCGAACTCGAACCGGAGAACGGCATCGCCGGAGTCGTCCGCGGCGACCTCGACCTCGCGGTGGTCCTGGACTGGTACAACAAGCCGATGCCCGTGCCCGACGGTCTGGTCAAGGCGCCCCTGCTGGACGACCCGGCCGATGTCGCCATGCCCGTCGGGCACCGGCTCGCCGGGCGCGAGGAGGTGGACCTCACCGAGTTCGCCGAGGACGAGTGGATCACCTGGGGCGAGGGCGAGTTCTGCCACGAGTGGCTGATGTTCACGCTCCGGTCCAAGGGTGTCGAGCCGATCGTCGGCCACCGGGCCGGCGAGACCCACACCCAGCTGGGCCTCGTCGCCTCCGGGCTGGGGGTGTGCATCGCACCGCTGCTGGGCCGGCACCCGGTGCCCGAGGGGGTGGTCCTGGTCCCGCTGGCACAGCGTGTGCGCCGTCATGTGTACGTCGTCTGGCGTGCGGACGCCGACCGCCGGCCCTCGATCCGCGCCGCGGTCGAGGCCCTGCGCACGGCGGCGCAGAAGCTGGGCTGACCGCGCCGGAAACCCGCCGGGCGCTACACCCCGCCCAGCTTCCGGAAGTCCCAGGACACGATCTTTTCCGGGGTCAGCCGGGCCCAGGCGTGCCGGCCGTCGTGCGGCATCTCGTCCAGGCCGAAGTTCTTGCGCGCGAACAGCGTCTCGGCCGTGTCCAGCTCGGCGCACAGCTCGCCGGTGCGGGGCACCTCGCCCACGAACTCCACCCGGCCGGACAGCTCGACCCCGCGCAGCTGGTCGTACTCCTCGCCCGAGTCGACCACGACCGCCACGCGCGGATCGCGCCGCAACTGGGCCCAGCGCCTGCTGCGCACCACCGAGTACAGCCACAGCGAGCTGCCGTCCCAGGCGAACCACAGCGCGCTCACATGCGGTGCGCCGTCCGCCGAGACGGTCGCGACCCGGCAGGTGCGCTGGGCGGTGAGGAACTCGTCCAGCTCACCGGGTGTCATCATGATCTTCCGGCCCCGGCGCTGCTGAGTGACGGTCATGCGGTCCCCTCTTCTCCCACGTCGTGCCAGAGAACTTCCGTGTACCGGTGATCCTCTGACATCACGTCAGAAAAGGGAATGGCCCGTCTTCCGTCCGCGCCCGGATGTGGCTACTCTCACCGCCCCGGACCTCGGCGAAAGGGTGCGTGATGGCCTCGTACGCGCGGCTCGGCGACCTCCTCGACCCCGCGAGCACCGTCCTGCTCACCGTGGAGTGCCAGCAGGGGGTCGTCGGCCCGGACAGCGCCCTGCCCGAACTCGCCCGCGAGGCCCGCTCCTCCGGCGCCCTGGGTCGTGTCGCCCGGCTGGTCGCCGCCGCCCACGAGACCGGCGTGCAGGTGATCCACGCGATCGCGGAGCGCCGCCCGGACGGCAGAGGCGCGAGCCGCAACGCCCGTCTGTTCCGGGCCGCCGAACGGCTCCCCGTGCGACAGCTGAGCGGCAGCACCGCGGTGCGGGTCGCGCCGCCGATCGAGGTCGCCGAGGAGGACCTCGTCGTACGACGGCTGCACGGGCTGTCCCCGATCCACGGCACCGGCGTCGACGCCCTGCTGCGCAACCTCGGCTGCCGCACGCTGATCGTCACCGGGGTCTCGGCCAACGTCGCGATACCCAACGCGGTGTTCGACGCGGTCAACCTCGGCTACACCGCCGTCGTCCCGGCCGACGCCATCGCGGGGGTGCCCGCCGACTACACCCCCGCGATGATCCGCAACACCCTCGCGCTGGTCGCCACGGTCACCACCACCGACGAGGTGCTCGGCTGTCTGAAACGGCCGCGCAGGCGGGCCTGAGGCGGATTCAGGCGAGCGTGATCTCGTCCCCGGAGACGGTGATCTTCGCCTCGGGCAGCGGCTTGGTCGCGGGCCCCTTCTTCACGCTGCCGTCCTCGGCGGAGAAGTGGCTGTTGTGGCACGGGCAGATGATCGCGCCGTCCGCCACGCTGCCCACGGCACACCCCTGGTGGGTGCACTTGGAGGAGAACGCCTTGTACGTGCCCGCCGTCGGCTGCGTGACCACGACGCCCTGCTTCTTGAAGATCTTGCCGCCGCCCTCGGGGATGTCCGACGTCTTGGCGAGCGCGGCACCGCCGGCGGCGGAACCGCCGTCCTGGGCGGAGCCGCCCGCGCCGGCCGTGCCGGAGGAGCCGGACCCGGTGTCGACGGTGTCGGACGAGTCGTCGCCCGAACCGCAGGCGGTCAGCGCGGCGGCGAGCCCCGCCGCTCCGGCCGCCGCCATGACGGTACGGCGGGCCGGTCCCGTGGCGGTGCCGCCCTCCTCGAGCGCAGCCGAGCGCTTGGGAGAGGGCTGGAGCGATGCGCTGGTCATGTGGCGGTTCCCTTCCGCGGAGCTTTTCGTGATCCGTCCAGGGGTACGGTCCTCGGGCACCACCTGTTCAGACGGGCCCCGGATCCTTGCCGCCCAGGGGTGAACGGGCCGTAAGCCGCCGCTGTGGAGCAGCTGTCGGCCGGACCCCGTCCGCCCCCAGTAGCCTGGGGCGATGCTCAAGGAAGTCACCGCGACCCGCTACATCACGCCCCTGCGTGAGGGGGGCTCGCTGCCGGGGCTCGTCGAGGCCGACGACTTCGGGACGTACGTCGTGAAGTTCACCGGCGCCGGACAGGGCCGCAAGACACTGGTCGCCGAGGTGGTGTGCGGCGAACTCGCCCGCCGGCTCGGGTTCCGGATGCCCCGGCTGGTCACCGTCCGGCTGGACCCGGTCCTCGGACTCGGCGAGCCCGAACAGCAGGTGCAGGACCTGCTCCGGTCCAGCGGCGGCACCAACCTCGGCATGGACTTCCTGTCCGGCGCCCTCGGGTACGACCCGCTCGCCTTCGCGGTGAGCCCCGAGGAGGCCGGCCGGATCGTCTGGCTCGACGCGCTGATCAACAACGTCGACCGGTCCTGGCGCAACCCCAACCTCCTCGTGCACCGGGGCGAGCTGTGGCTCATCGACCACGGCGCCACCATGATCTGGCACCACAACTGGCCCTCCGCCGAAGCCTCCGCGGCCCGCCCCTACGACGCCTGCGACCACGCGCTCGCCCGCTTCGCCCCGGACGTCGCGGCGGCCGCGGCCGAGCTGGCACCCCGGGTCACCGAGGACCTCCTCGGCGAGGTCACCGCAGAGATCCCCGACGCCTGGCTCGCCGACGAGCCCGGCTTCGACACCCCGGACGACCTGCGCCGGGCCTACGCCCGACCGCTGCTCGCCCGGGCGGCCGTCATCGCCGAGCGCATCACCGGCATCGGCTCCGGTTCCGGTGTGGAGGAGGACAAGTGAGCGAGCGCCACATCCACATGGCCGGCCATGTGACCGAGCGGCACATCACCCGGGCGGGCCAGGGCGGCGACCGGGACGTGTTCGAGTACGCCCTGCTGCGGGTCGTACCGCGCGTGGAGCGCGGGGAGTGCATCAACGCGGGCGTGATCGTCTACTCCCGCGCCCAGGGCTACGTCGGTGCCCGCACCCATCTGGACGAGGCCCGGCTGCTGGCGCTGGACCCGCGGGCCGACGTGCCCGGCATCCGCGCCGCGCTCGGGGCCGTGGAGCGGGTGTGCGCGGGCGGCGACGGCGCCGGACAGGCGGCCGGGGACGACGCCGGGCGGCGCTTCCGCTGGCTGATCGCGCCCCGTTCGACCGTCGTCCAGCCCGGCCCCGTGCACACCGGCCTGACCACCGACCCGGCCGCCGAGACGGAGCGGTTGCTGGACCTCCTGGTGAGGTAATGGATCACACCGGCCGGATGTGCCGTTGACACCGGGTGCCAGGGCTTCTAGCGTCACGGGTGCTGAAGGTACTAAGCGGTCGCTCACCGCATGAGGGGCCCTCTCCGAGGGCCCCGACAGGTTCTCTCAAGGGCGAGGAGAAACAGCATGTCCACCACTGAACAGCGGGTCGCGGTAGTCACCGGCGCGGCGCGCGGCATCGGCGCCGCCACCGCCGTACGACTGGCCGCCGAGGGTCGCGCGGTCGCCGTGATCGACCTCGACGAGGCCGCTTGCAAGGACACCGTCGAGAAGATCACCGCGGCCGGCGGCAAGGCGATCGCGGTCGGCGCCGACGTCTCCGACGAGGCGCAGGTCGAGGCGGCCGTCGCCCGGGTCGTCGAGGAGCTGGGCGCCCCGACGATCCTGGTCAACAACGCGGGCGTGCTGCGCGACAACCTGCTGTTCAAGATGAGCGTCTCCGACTGGGACACCGTCCTGAACGTGCACCTGCGCGGCTCCTTCCTGATGACCAAGGCCGTCCAGAAGCACATGGTCGACGCGGGCTTCGGCCGGGTCGTCAACCTGTCCTCCTCCTCGGCGCTCGGCAACCGCGGCCAGGCCAACTACTCGGCCGCCAAGGCGGGCCTCCAGGGCTTCACCAAGACCCTCGCCATCGAGCTGGGCAAGTTCGGCATCACCGCCAACGCCGTCGCCCCCGGCTTCATCGCCACCGAGATGACCAAGGCCACCGCCGACCGCGTCGGCATGGGCTTCGACGACTTCAAGAAGGCCGCCGCCACCCAGATCCCGGTGCAGCGCGTCGGCGAGCCGGAGGACATCGCCAACGCCATCGCCTTCTTCACCGGCGAGGCGGCCGGCTTCGTCTCCGGCCAGGTGCTGTACGTCGCCGGCGGACCGCTCAACTAAGGATCTTGGGGAACACGGACATGACTGAACTCCCGGAGCTGTCCGGCAAGGTCGCCCTCGTCACGGGCGCCAGCCGCGGCATCGGCTACGGCGTCGCCGAGGCGCTGGTCGCCCGCGGCGACCGCGTGTGCATCACCGGCCGCAACGAGGACGCCCTCAAGGAAGCCGCCGAGAAGCTCGGCGCCGAGCGGGTCATCGGGGTCGCCGGCAAGGCGCACGACCTCGGCCACCAGGCCGAGGCCGTCGAGCGCACCATGGAGGCCTTCGGCCGTCTCGACTTCCTGGTGAACAACGCGGGCACCAACCCGGTGTTCGGGCCCATCGCGGACCTCGACCTCGACGTCGCCCGCAAGGTCTTCGAGACCAACGTGATCTCCGCGCTCGGCTTCGCCCAGAAGTCCTGGCACGCCTGGCAGAAGGACAACGGCGGCGCGATCGTCAACATCGCCTCGGTCGCGGGCCTCGCGCCCTCGCCGTTCATCGGCGCCTACGGCGTCAGCAAGGCGGCGATGATCAACCTGACCCAGCAGCTGGCGCACGAGTTCGCGCCCCGGGTCCGGGTCAACGCGATCGCCCCGGCCGTGATCAAGACCAAGTTCGCGCAGGCCCTGTACGAGGGCCGCGAGGAGGAGGCGGCCGCCTCCTACCCGCTGGCCCGGCTCGGTGTCCCCTCCGACATCGGCGGCGCCGCCGCGTTCCTCACCTCGGAGCAGTCCGACTGGGTCACCGGCCAGACGCTCGTCGTCGACGGCGGCATCTTCCTCAACGCCGGCGTGGGCTGACCGTCCGCCTGCCGGACGTCCGTTTCGGGCGCCGTTTCCCTGCGGAACGGCGCCCGAAACGCCCTACGGGGCACATACCGCGGAATGACAACGTCGTCATAGCTCAATCGATCAAGAAGGCCCGCTCCGAGGGAGGTTCCGCGGCCCGGACGCTGCGGTATGGTCTGCCGACCCTTGGTATGGCAGATCGAGGAGCGTGCGCGTGTTCAACCGGAACCGATTCCTGCGGAGAGTCGCGGCGATCGCGTCCATATCCCTGGTGACTGGCTGCAGTCTGCTGTCCGACGACGACGCCGACGGCAAAGGGCCGATCGTCGTGGGCACCACCAGCGCCCCCAGCACGCTGGACCCGGCCGGTGCCTGGGACGGCTCCTGGGAGCTGTACCGGAACATCTTCCAGACGCTCCTCGCCTACCCGAACGGCGCCACCACGCCCCAGCCCGACGCCGCGGAGAGCTGCTCCTTCACCGACTCCACGAGCCGCACCTACCGCTGCAAGCTGCGCTCGGGCATGAGGTTCGCCGACGGTGACCCGCTGAACGCCGAGGCCGTCCGGCACTCGATCGACCGCATCCGCACCATCGACGCGCCCGGCGGCCCCGCGGGGCTGCTCGGCAGCCTGGACCGCGTCGAGACGTCCGGCGACCGCGAGATCGTCTTCCACCTCAACCAGTCCGACGCCACCTTCCCCTTCGTGCTGGCCACCCCCGCCATGTCGATCGTCGACCCGGACGACTACCCCGCCAACTCCCTGCGCAAGGACGACGAGGTGTACGGCTCCGGACCGTACAAGATCCAGTCGTACGAGGAGGGCAAGCAGGCCGTCCTGGTGAGCAACGGGAACTACGAGGGCTTCGCCAAGCGGCAGAACGACGAGGTGACCATCCGCTACTTCCAGGACTCGTCCAGCATGGTCAAGGCGCTGCGGGACAAGCAGATCGACGTCACCTACCGCGGTCTCGCCGCCGACGACATCGTCGCCCTGCAGCGGCACGGCACCTCGGATCTGCAACTGGTCGACGGCGCCGGCACCGACATCAGCTACCTGGTCTTCAACCCCAAGGACCCCTGGGCCAAGCAGCCCGCCGTGCGCAAGGCCGTCGCGCAGATCGTCGACCGGGGCGCGATCGCGCACAAGGTGTACAAGGACACCGTCGACCCGCTGTACTCGATGGTCCCCAAGGGCCTGACCGGCCACGCCACCGGCTTCTTCGACGACTACGGCAACCCCAGCGTCGCCAAGGCCCGCGAGATCCTCTCCGACGCGGGGATCACCCAGAGCGTGCCGCTGACCCTCTGGTACACCACCGACCGCTACGGCTCCGAGACGGCGCTGATGTTCCAGGAGCTGAAGCGGCAGCTGGAGGCCTCCGGCCTGTTCACCGTCACCCTCAAGAGCCGTCCCTGGAAGACCTACGTGGTCGGTTACCAGAAGGGCGAGTACCCGGTGTTCGGCCGCGGCTGGTTCCCGGACTTCCCCGACGCGGACAACTTCATCGCGCCGTTCGTCGGCGAGCACAACGCGCTCGGTACGCCCTACCCGTCCAAGGAGATCACCGGCCGGTTGCTGCCCCACTCGCGCGCGGAGAGCGACCGCGCCCAGACGGTCAAGGACGTGGAGCAGGCGCAGCAGATCATGGTGAACGACGCCCGGCTGCTGCCGCTGTGGCAGGGCCGGCAGTTCGTGGCGGCCAACGACGACATCTCCGGCGGCGAGCAGGCCCTCGACCCGTCGACGATCATGATGATGTGGATGCTGCACCGCAAGACCAGCTGGTGAACCGCCCTCACGGCACCGGTTGTCAGTGGTCACCGGTAGGTTCTGAACCGAGGAAGTGACCGCACGCCGTAGTTGATCGACATCGTGAGGACGTTGACGTGACCGACATCGCCATGCTGCCCGAGTCCTGGCGCGGGGTTCTGGGTGACGAGCTGCAGCAGCCCTACTTCAAGGAGCTGACCGAGTTCGTCGAGGAGGAGCGGGCGAGGGGTCCGGTCTACCCGCCCCGCGAGGAGGTCTTCGCGGCGCTCGACGCGACGCCGTACGAGCGGGTCAAGGTCCTCGTCCTCGGCCAGGACCCGTACCACGGCGAGGGTCAGGGCCACGGTCTGTGCTTCTCCGTCCGCCCGGGAGTGAAGACCCCGCCCTCCCTGCGGAACATCTACAAGGAGATGCAGCAGGAGCTGGGTCTGCCCGTCCCGGACAACGGCTATCTGATGCCGTGGGCCGAGCAGGGCGTGCTGCTGCTCAACGCGGTGCTCACCGTGCGGGCCGGCGAGGCCAACTCGCACAAGGGCAAGGGCTGGGAGAAGTTCACGGACGCGGTGATCCGCGCGGTGGCCTCCCGGCCCGACCCGGCGGTGTTCGTCCTCTGGGGCAACTACGCGCAGAAGAAGCTGCCCCTGATCGACGAGACCCGGCACGTCGTGGTCAAGGGCGCGCACCCCTCGCCGCTGTCCGCGAAGAAGTTCTTCGGCTCCCAGCCCTTCACCCAGATCGACGAGGCGATCGCCCGGCAGGGCCACGAGCCCGTGGACTGGCGCATCCCGAACCTGGGCTGACCGTCGCCGGGTCCGGTACAGGCCCCGGCGGTCGCGGCGCCGTGCCGTGCGGGGCCGCCTGACCGGGAATCCCGACGGCGCCGGTTAGCGTCGGAGCAGACAGCTGACGACGGCCCGGAGGACGCGGTGGCGGAGCGACAGGAACAGGCGGCGCCGGACGCCGTGCTGACGCGGATCGGGCAGGTCGTCATGCTGCACCACGGCGGCGACCGCGAGGAGGCCCGCGGCCGCTTCCTGGACCTGTGGGCGGAGATCGGCCAGGACGGCGACCCGCTGCACCGCTGCACCCTGGCCCACTACCTCGCCGACACCCAGGACGATCCGGCGGACGAACTCGCCTGGGACCTCAGGGCGTTGTCGGCGGCGGAGGAACTGGCCGACGGCCGCGGCGGCGATCCGCTGAGCGTCCGCG
Source organism: Streptomyces sp. NPDC031379 (assembly GCF_055569615.1). Taxonomy (NCBI): domain Bacteria; kingdom Bacillati; phylum Actinomycetota; class Actinomycetes; order Kitasatosporales; family Streptomycetaceae; genus Streptomyces; species Streptomyces sp. NPDC031379. The sequence goes on from NZ_JBVIIT010000006.1 coordinate 48,972, forward strand.
GCTTCTTCCCCTCCCTCCACCTCAACCTGGCCGCCGACTACGTCAAGCTGGGCCGCGCCGAGGCCGCCCACAGCCACCTGCGCCGGGCCCGCAGCGCCGCGGGCGACCTGGCGCACGACGGCTACGGCGACGGGGTGCGGGCCGCCATCAGCCGCCTGGAGCGGCGGCTGGGTGAGGACGGCGCACCGGGGGGCGACACCTGGGGGCCGCCCCGGCAGCGGCCGAGCTAGGGGGTGCCGTGCCGGGCGTCGCGGACCCGGACTGATCCAGGCGAAGCCCCTTGGAGCCGGGGACCGGCGGGACGCGGGCGCCAGGGCCGTCGCCGGGCGCGGGGCCGGATGCCGGGCCCCGCCGCAGGGGGTCAGCGGCCGTAGGCCTGTTCGCAGATCACCGCCTCGGGGCTGTCCCCGAGCCAGCCCCCGTAGGCCTGGCCGAGGGCGCACACGTCGGGGGCGTTCGGGGCTTGTGGGGCCGACGACAGGCCCGGGACGGCCGGATGCGACTGCTGGGGGCGGCCCGGGTACGGCCGCGGGCGCGCGGGTGCGGCAGGCGGCTGGTGCGTCACCGGGGGCGCTGCCGTGGGCCGGCGCGGGGCCACCGGTCCGGGGTTCCTCGGGTGCCGGGACGGTCCGACGATGTCCAGTGCCTCCCCGGCCGGTGCCTGCACCACCCGGGGTGCCGTGCTGCCGTCCGGCCGGGATGCCGTCGGCCGCGAGGGCGTGTCCGGCGGGGGCCCGACCGTCGTACAGCCGGCGAGGGCCGATACGGCCATGGTGACCAGGAGCGCTGCGGTGGTGGTCGATCGATGCACCCGCGCAACTCTGCTGGGTCGGCACCGGCTTGGCAGCAGAGAGCGGAGACTGGCGCCGCCGCACGGGTGATCTCCCGCCCCGTACGGGGGGTTTCGGGGGGCCGAGGGTGACGTCGGTCGCCGGTGGCGCCGTCGATCCGCTCGCGGACGGGGCCGGCGTGGCCGTTGCGGCGGGTGTACTCCTCGATCATGTGGTGTGTATCCGGTGGAGGCAGAACGGCTCCTGGGCGGAACTCGCCGTCCCGGTCCGCCTCGGAGTCCCGCGGCACGGCGCGTTCGCCGGCGTTGGGGCGGTGCACGGCGGTCGGGCGGTGCACGGCGGTCGATGGTCGCCCCGCGTCATTGCCGAGCCGTCGCGGCGTTCACCACGGGTTGTCACCGGCGGCCCAGCATCCCCGCCAGCAGCTCCCGCAGCCCGGCACGGATCTCCTCCGGGCCCGGCACGTCCGCGCTGAAGGAACCGGCCGCGCACGAGAACATCAGCCCGTCCGTCCAGGCCACCAGGGACAGCACGTGCCGGGCCGGGTCGGGCGAGCCCACGGCGGTGAGCAACGCGGCCAGCTGTTCCTTGAAGACCGCGCCGGCCCGGTCGTAGAAGGCCCGCAGCTCCGGGCGGCGGGTGGCTTCCAGGGCGAGTTCGTAACGGGCGATGAGCAGTGCGCGGTCGCGGGTCAGGGAGCGGTGCACCGCGAGGGCCAGCCCCTCGGCCAGCGCGTCGGCTCCGCCGCTCGGCTCCGGCATCTCCTCCAGCGCCAGCACGCGCGCCTCCCGCTCGGCGTGCCGGCGCACCGCGAGTTCCAGCAGCGCCTGCCGGGTGCGGGCCACGTTGGACGTGGAGCCGAGCGGCAGTCCGGCCGCCTCGTCCACCGCCCGGTGGGTCAGCCCGCGCATGCCGCGCTCGGCGAGCAGGGCGAGAGCGGCGTCGGCGACGAGATCGGCGCGGGAGGCGCTGGGGGTGCGTACGGACATGGGACGACCCTACCCAGCTCACTACGGCTGTAGTAAGGTGGTGTGTACTACAGGTGTAGTCGACGAGTCCGTGGGAGGGGTCATGGCACAGCCGGCGCGCGCGATCGTCATCGGCGGCGGGATCGGAGGTCTGGCCGCGGCCGCGGCCCTGCACGGGCGCGGCTGGCAGGTGACCGTGCTCGAACGGGCCCGCTCGCTGGAACCGGTCGGCGCGGCCATCTCGCTCGCCCCGAACGCCCTGCGCGCCCTGGACGTCCTCGGCGTCGGCGACGAGATCCGCGACCTCGCCGCGTGGCAGGGCGACGGGGGACTGCGCACCCCGGGCGGACGCTGGCTGTCCCGCGCCGACGCCGGAGCCGTCGCCGCCCGCTTCGGCGGCCCGCTCGTCCTGCTGCCCCGGGCCACCCTGGTCGACCGGCTCGCCGCCCTGCTCCCGGCCGGCGCCGTCAGCACCGCGGCCGCCGCGACCCTCGCCGACCCCGGCGACACCGGGCGGCCCGCCCGGGTGAGCACCGGCGGGACGGAGCTGGAGGCCGAGCTGGTGGTGGGCGCGGACGGGGTCAACTCCGGCGTCCGCGGCGCCCTGTTCCCCGCCCACCCCGGGCCGGTGTACGCGGGGTTCACCACCTGGCGACTACTGATCCCGGTGCCCGGCGCGGAGTTCGCCTCGCACGAGACCTGGGGCCGCGGCCGCATCTGGGGCACCCACCCCCTCAAGGACGGCCGTGTCTACGCCTACGCGGCGGCCACCGCCCCGGCGGGGGAGCGGGCGCCGGACGACGAGAAGGCCGAACTGCTGCGCCGGTACGGCGACTGGCACGAACCGATCCCGGCCGTGCTCGCGGCGGCCCGCCCCGAGGACGTCCTCCGGCACGACGTCCACCACATCGCCCAGCCCCTGCCCGCCTACCACTCCGGCCGCGTCGCCCTCCTCGGCGACGCCGCCCACGCCATGCCGCCGACCCTCGGCCAGGGCGGCAACCAGGCCATCGAGGACGCCGTCGTCCTCGCGCTCTCCCTCGCCCGGCCGCACGCGCGCGAGAGGACCCCCATCGGTGACGACCTCGCCGCCTACACGGCCGCCCGGCTGCCGCGCACGACGGCGATCGCCCGCCAGGCCGTCAGGGTCGCCCGTCTCGACATGGCCGGCAACCGCGCCCTCGTCGCCGTACGCGACATCGCGATCGCCGCCCTGTCGAAGGCCTGGCCCGAATTCTTCCTGCGCGGCTTCGACGGCATCGCCGACTGGCGGCCCCCGTATGCTTCCGGGGAAGCACACCTGGGCAAGCGGGAGAGGGAGAGCACGTGAAGGTCGGCTGCGTCGGACTCGGGGACATCGCGCAGAAGGCGTACCTGCCGGTGCTGGGCACGCAGCCGGGCATCGACCTCCACCTGCAGACCCGCACGCCCGCCACCCTCCACCGGGTCGCCGACACCCTGCACCTGCCCGAGGAGCGACGGCACACGAGCCTGGACTCCCTGCTCGCCGCCGGCCTCGACGCGGCCTTCGTGCACGCGCCCACCGCCGTCCACCCCGAGATCGTCACCCGGCTGCTGGAAGCGGGCGTACCGACGTACGTGGACAAGCCGCTCGCCTACGAACTCGCCGACTCCGAGCGGCTGGTGGACCTCGCGGAACAGCGCGGTGTCTCCCTGTTCGTCGGTTTCAACCGGCGGTACGCCCCCGGATACGCGCAGTGCCTGGAGCACCCGCGCGAGCTGATCCTCATGCAGAAGAACCGGATCGGGCTGCCCGAGGAACCGCGTTCGATGATCCTGGACGACTTCATCCACGTCGCCGACACCCTGCGGTTCCTGGTACCCGGCCCCGTCGACGACGTCACCGTCCGCGCCCGTGTCGAGGACGGACTGCTCCACCACGTCGTGCTCCAGCTCGGCGGCGACGGCTTCACCGCGCTCGGCGTGATGAACCGGCTCAGCGGCTCGGCGGAGGAGATCCTCGAGGTCTCCGGACAGGACACCAAGCGCCAGGTGCTCAACCTCGCCGAGGTCGTCGACCACAAGGGACAGCCGACCGTGCGCCGGCGCGGCGACTGGGTGCCGGTCGCCCGGCAGCGGGGCATCGAGCAGGCGGTCCTCACCTTCCTCGACGCCGTCCGCGCCGGCAAGGTGCTCAGCGCCCGGGACGCGCTGGCGACCCATGACCTGTGCGAGCGGGTGGTACGAGCGGTTCGGGACCGCTACGGCGCAGCCTGAGCGCCCGCGCCCCCTCGGTCGCGCACAGCGCGGCCAGCACCAGCAGCGCGCCGTGCACCGGCCAGTCGCCGTAGCGGACGTACGGCGTGACGCCGTGCGCGAGCGGTACGTCGTACACGCGGGCGGTGCTCGCGCCGGTGCCGAGCCAGGGGCCGAGTCGCTCGCCGCCCGGGCCGTACACGGCCGAGACGCCCGTGAGCGTGGCGTGCACCATCGGGCGGCCGGTCTCCGCGGCACGCAGCGCGGCCAGCGAGGCGTGCTGCTCCGGGGCCCAGCTGCGCTGGAAGGAGGACGTGGAGGACTGGCCGAGGAGGACGTCCGCGCCGTCCTCGGCGAGATGGCGGCTCATGTCAGGGAACGCGGTCTCGAAGCACACCAGCGGGCCGATCCGCAGTCCGTGCCCGACGTCCATCACGACCTGCCCGCTGCCGCGCCTGCGGTCCTCACCGGCCGCCTTGCCGACCGAGGTGGCCCAGCCGAGGAGCGAGCGGGCGGGGACGTACTCGCCGAACGGGACCAGGCGCATCTTGTCGTAGCGGTCACCGGTCCGTCCGTCCGGGCCGATCAGCACCGAACTCTTGTAGATGCCGGGCCGGTCGGAGCGGCGGGCGTCCACGTTCACCAGCACGTCCGCGCCGGTCGCGCGGGACAGCGCGGCGATCCGCCGGGCCAGGTCGGGCCGGTCGTCCAGGTCGAAACCGACGCTGGACTCGCCCCACACCACCAGGTCGACGCCCCGTCCGACCAGCTGCCGGGTCAGCCGCTCCTCACGGTCGAAGCGTTTGTCGCCGCTGGCCGTCCCGGCCACGATCCCGGGCTGGACGACGGCGATCCGCACCCGCCCGTCGACGTCCGGGCGCGGCGCCCACGCCCACGCGGCCGAGGTCGCGGCCGCCGTGGCGACCAGGCAGGCCACGGCCGGCACGCGCGACGCGCGCACGCACATCAGCACGGCCACGGCCACGTTCAGGGCCACCACCAGGAAGCTCAGCAGCCACACCCCGCCCACGGAGGCCAGCCGCAGCGCCGGGCCCACCTGCCACTGGCTGGCGCCCAGCATGCCCCACGGCCCGCCGAGCCCCTGCCAGGAGCGCACCAGTTCCACCGCCAGCCAGGCCGACGGCAGCACCAGCAGTGCGACGGCGCTCCGGCCCGGCGCCGGTACGCCGCCGAGGAACCGGCGCACCAGCCAGCCCCAGGGCGCCCAGAGCAGGCCCAGCAGAGCGGCTATCAGAAAGATGAACACGTGCAGGCTCGGCAGCAGCCAGTGGTGGACGGCCACGAGGAAGCCGAAGCCGCCGCACCAGCCGTCGTACGCCGCCCGCCGCCCGGTCGGCGCCGAGCGGGCCAGCAGGATCCACGGGACCAGGGCGACGTACGCGAACCACCACAGGGATGGCGCCGGGAACGCGAGTACGGGCAGAGCGCCCGCGAGGGCGGCGGTGGCGGAGCGCCGCCAGGGGGAGGTGAGCCAGCGGTCGATCGTCCTCATGTGGACACTCCCTACCCAGCGCTGGTTCCAGTGTGCGCGCCGGAAGGGATCTCGCGACAGGGCGCGCCCGCGCGGCGGAGCCGCACGTCGGCACGGCCCCGCCCCTCAGTGGCGGCAGGCCGCTACGGGACCGCCTGCCCCTCGGGCGGCAGCCGGCGCCACTTCTCGTGGACGACGACCGCGTGCAGTCGCCAGCCCTCCGGAGTGCGCAGCAGCGCGAAGTCGTAGCGGCCGCCGCACACCAGGTCCGGGGCGGTCGGGCCGCCGTCGTCCGTGAACCGCATCGGATTGAGGTAGTCGGCCCGGACCCGGGCGGTGTCACCGGTGTCGTGGTCCAGGAGGCCGAACCGCACCCGGCGGTTGACGATCAGATGCTGGCGCATGGCGAACACCGCCAGGTTCTCGGCGAGCCATCCGGCGACCTGTCCCGCGTCGCCCTCGATGCCGCCGGCCGAACGGTAGTCGGCTCGCCCGTCCGCCGTGAACAGCCCTCGGTAGGCCGTCCAGTCACCGTCGTCCACCGCCTCGGCGTACTCGGTGACCAGTTCGTCCACGGCCAGCCGGTCCATCACGGTCGCAAGCTCCGCACGCTGCGTCATCGGCACAGTGTTGGGCACGCGGGGCGCGGAGCCAAGAGGCGCGCCGGATAATAGGTGGTGCGGGGCGCGTCCGGCACCCGAACCTGTCCTCGTGAACGAACAATCCATCGAAACCGAGCCCAGGTTCCGTATCCGGGCCCGGTACACGGACGACACGGTCGTCGTCCACCAGGCCTACCCCCCGCAGATCGGCGGTCCGGCGGCCCGTACCGGCCGCTTCCCGTCCGCCTGGAAGCGGGACCGGATGACCTGGATCAAACCGTCCTTCCTGTGGATGATGTACCGCTGCGGCTGGGGCACCAAGGAGGGTCAGGAGACCGTCCTCGCCGTCGAGATCGAGCGTGCCGGTTTCGAGTGGGCCCTGCGGAACGCCTGCCTGTCGCACCACGTGCCGGACCTGCACGGCGACCAGGCCGCCTGGAAGCAGCGGTTGCGGCGGTCACCGGCCCGCGTCCAGTGGGATCCCGAGCGCGACCTGCACCACAACCCGCTGCCCTACCGGTCGTTGCAGCTCGGACTCGCCGGGGAGGCGGCGGCCCGGTATGCCGACGAGTGGATCGTCGGCATCGAGGACGTCACCCCGCTGGCCACGGAGATCCACGGCCTGGTGCGGGCGGGTGAACTGGAGCGGGCGAGCGGGCTGTTGCCGGAGGAACGGCCGTATCCGGTGGCCGACGAGGTGCTCACGCACCTGCGGGCATAGGCTCCGACGGCCGACTGCCCACGGCCGGAGTGTGCGGTGTGCGGGGTGAGGTGTGCGGGGCGAGGTGTGCCGTTCGTGCCGGAGGGACGCCCGTGCCGGAGGGGCGCCGTCGGCCTCAGGCCGCCTCGATGACCTCCTCGCGGATCGCCTCGGCCCACTCGACCACCAGCAGCTCGTACTCCTCGCGCTCCTGGGCCGACAGTGTGCCGCCCGCACGCAGCCACAGCGCCCGGATCTGCTCGTTCACCTCGGCAGCAGACCGCACGGAACCAGAGGGCATGGAATCGGGGGACATGCGGACAAGCCTAGGGGCAAGCACTGACACTGCGCTACCGGGTCGCTACCGAGAAGGTATGGGCTCGGTCACGGCCGCGCCCGGGCCCGCTCGGTGGAGTCCCTCGGTCCGGCCAGCCCAGGGCGCATATGCCTCTCCGGGCCAGGGGAGCGCGGGACGGTGGCCGCGGAGGCGGAGTGCCGGCTCGGGCCGGCCCGTGCGTCACCGGTGAGGCCGCGGAACGCGCAGGCCGTGGCGGTTTCGGAGGGGTCCGCGGGCGGGCCCGCGAGGGCGCCGTCCGGGCCGGAGTCGTCGCGGGCGCGGGAGATGTCCGAAACGGCGGCGGGGACCAGCCGGGACGAACCACCGGAACCGCCGCGTTCGTCGGGGCGGCCGGACGAGTCCCCGCGTCCGGCCGTGGTCAGCTCGCCGATTCCGCCGCGTGCGGGCTCAGGGCGCCCGCCGACACCAGCGCGATGATGACGATGCCGAGGGCGACGCGGTACCAGACGAACGGCATGAAGCTCTTGTTGGAGATCCACTTCATGAACCACGCGATCACCGCGTACCCCGAGGCGAACGCGATCACCGTCGCGAACAGGGTCGGCCCCCAGGCCACATGGCCCCCGCTCACCGAGTCCTTCACCTCGAAGGCGCCCGAGGCGAGCACCGCGGGGATGGCCAGCAGGAAGGAGTAACGGGCCGCGGCCTCGCGCTTGTAGCCCATGAACAGGCCGCCGCTGATGGTCGCGCCGGAGCGGGAGACGCCCGGGATCAGGGCGCAGGCCTGGCACAGGCCGAAGACGAGGCCGTCCTTGACGCTTAGGTTCTCGAGGACCTTGCGCTGCTTGGGCGCCCGGTGCCGCCCGCCGGTCTCGTCGCGCGCCGCCAGCCGGTCGGCGATGCCGATGACCAGGCCGACGACGATGAGCATGGTGGCGGTGATCCGCAGATCGCGGAACGGGCCCTCGATCTGGTCCTTGAGCGTCACGCCCAGCACCCCGATCGGGATCGAGCCGACGATCACCAGCCAGCCCATCTGCGCGTTGTGGTCCTGTCGCATCGTCTTGTCGAACAGCGAGCGGAACCAGGCGGAGATGATCCGGCCGATGTCCTTGCGGAAGTAGATCAGGACGGCGGTCTCCGTACCGATCTGCGTGATCGCCGTGAAGGCGGCGCCGGGGTCCTTCCAGCCCGAGAACGCCGCGGTCAGCCGCAGATGCGCGCTGGAGGAGACGGGCAGGAACTCGGTCAGCCCCTGGACGAGTCCGAGGACGAGGGATTCAAACCAAGACATGGAGGTACGGCGTCCAAGTGCTGAGGGGAGAAGTGGTGATCATGTGACGAAGGCAGCGTAGCGGGCCCGGGTGACGGCGAGGCAAGAGGGGTTGGGCAGCCCGCGGGGTCCGCGGTGTTGACCGGTCCGGGCGCCGCCGCTTACGTTGCAGCGCAGGAGAAAGCGCTTGCTGTCCTGGTTGCACCTCGGGGTCGGCCTGCGCACCCGCCGTCCCGGAGGAGTGCTGAACCCGCCCATGCCCCGCCCGCCTCACTCCCCCCGCTCCGCGGCCCCGTTCACCGGCCGGCGCATCCGGGCCGCCGTCGTCGGCACCGGCGCCATCGCGCGCGGTTCCCATCTGCCCGCACTGGCCCGACTCGCGCGGGAGGGCGAGACGGAGGTCGTCGCCGCCGTCGACATCGACCAGGACGCCGTCGAGGCGTTCCGTGCCGAGGCCGGCATCCCGCACGCCTACACCGACCTCGACCGGATGCTGGCCGAGCAGCGGCCCGACCTGGTCACCATCTGCACCCCGCCCACCCTGCACCGTGCCCAGAGCGTGGCCGCGCTCCGCGCCGGCGCCTGGGTGTGGTGCGAGAAGCCTCCGGTGCCCTCGCTCGCCGACTTCGACGCGATCGAGGCGGAGGAGGGGGAGGGCGGCCCGTACGCGGCGATCGTCTTCCAGCACCGTTTCGGCTCCGGCGCCCGGCATGTGCGCCGGCTGCTCGCCGAAGGGGCCCTGGGGCGGCCGCTGGTGGCGCACTGCCAGACCACCTGGTACCGGGACACCGCCTACTACGCCGTGCCCTGGCGGGGCCGCTGGCACACCGAGGGCGGCGGCCCCGCCATGGGGCACGGCATCCACCAGATGGATCTGCTGCTGGACCTGCTCGGGCCGTGGAGCGAGGTGCGGGCCATGGCCGGCCGGCTGGTGCACGACGTGGAGACCGAGGACGTCTCCACCGCGCTCGTCCGCTTCGGGAGCGGCGCCCTCGCCACCGTCGTCAACAGCGTGCTCAGCCCCGACGAGGTCAGCCGCATCCGGATCGACTGCGCACGCGCCACCGTCGAACTGACCCACCTCTACGGGCACGCGAACGACAACTGGCGCATCACCCCGGCCCCGGACGTGTCGGCCGGACAGGCCGCCGCCTGGCGGGACTTCGGCCCGGACGTGCCCAGCTCCCACCTGGCACAGCTGCGCGAGCTGGTCGCGAGCATGCGGGCGGGCGAGCGGCCGCGCAGCAGCGGCGCGGACGGGCGCACCAGCCTGGAGCTGATCACCGCGCTGTACCGGTCGGCCTTCACCGACAGGACCGTCCGGGCGGGCGAGATCGGGCCGGGCGACCCGTACTACACCGCCCTGCACGGTGACGCGCCCGGCTGGGCGCCGGTGGCGGCCGAGGAGGTCCCGGCATGAGCGGCGACCTCGACGGCCTGCGTCTCGTGCACGCCCACGGGGACCGGATCACCGTGACCGAACCGGCGCGCGGTGTCGAGCTGCTCGCCTACGTCTACCGGGCCGAAGCCGCCTGGGAGGCACCCAGGCCCTACCTCCACCCGGTACGCACCCTCGCCGGTGGCATCGTCACCGGCTACCGCCCGCACGACCACCGCTGGCACAAGGGCCTGTCGCTCACCGCCTCGCACCTGTCCGGAGCGAACCTGTGGGGCGGCAACACCTATGTGCACGGGCAGGGGTACCTCGAACTCCCCGAGCGGGTGGGCTCCATGCGGCACGCCGGCTTCGACGAGGTCTCGGCGGCCGACGGCCGCGCGGTGATCGCCGAGCGGCTGACCTGGCACCCGTACGACGGCGAGCTGTGGGCCGAGGAGGAGCGGCGGATCGAGGTCCACGACGTCGAGCCGGCCTCCGGTTCCTGGGCGCTCACCTGGACCAGTGCCATCACCAACCGGCGTGCGGAACCGCTCGTCTTCGGCAGCCCGACCACCGCAGGGCGCGAACTGGCGGGCTACACCGGCCTGTTCTGGCGCGGCCCGCGCGCCTTCCGGGAGGGGCGGATCACCGGACCCGAGCGGGAGGGGCCCGGACTGATGGGGGCGCGGGCGCCCTGGCTCGCGTACTGCGGCGAGCACGACGGCGCCGACGGCCACGCCACCCTCGTCTTCGCGCACGCCCCCGAGAACGACCACTGCGGTGCCGGCGGGACCCGTCCGGCCCACTGGTTCGTCCGCAACGAGCCGTTCGCCGCCGTCGCCCCCTCCTGGTCCTTCTTCGAGGAGCTGGAACTCGCGCCCGGCGACACGCTCCGCCGCCGCTACCGGGTCGTCGTGGCGGACGGGGCCTGGCGGCGGGAGGACGTCGTCACGTATCTGGACACACATCCGTGGTGAGCGCCGGGGGGTTCCCGGGCCTGCCGGGCGGGGTCGCGGTCTCGCGGCTGTGCGTGTACGACTGGCCCGCCGCGGGCGGCGTGCGTGGCGGCACTCCCCATCTGCACCTGGCCTGCTCGGAGGCGTATGTCGTCACCGGCGGCCGGGGTGCGGTGCAGACGCTCACGGCGTCCGGGTACGCGGTCACCCCGCTCGTGCCCGGCACGGTCGCCTGGTTCACCCCGGGCACCGTCCACCGCCTGGTGAACGAGGGCGACCTGCGCATCACCGTCCTCATGCAGAACGGCGGGCTGCCCGAGGCCGGGGACGCGGTGCTCACGCTCCCGCCGGAGTATCTCGCCGACCCGGCGGTGTACGCCGCCGCGACCGTCGTCCCGGCCGACGCTCCGGAAGCGGAGCGGGAGCGGTTCGCCCGCGCCCGACGGGATCTCGCCCTGGAGGGCTACCGGGCGCTGCGCGCGGCCTCCGGCCCGGAGGCGCTGGCCGCCTTCCACCGGGCCGCCGCCGCGCTCGTCCGGCCCCGGATCGCCGGCTGGCGGGAGCGCTGGCAGCGGGGGGCGCTGGCGGCAGCCGAGGCCACCGGACGGCAGCTGGACCGGCTCGCGGCGGGGGACCCGGCCCACCTCGCCGAGGCCGTCGTACGGGCCGAACGACCCGTCGAGGAGGGCCGGTTCGGCATGTGCGGGCGGCTCGACGTGTACCGGCAGGGGCAGTAGGCGGGTACCGGCAGGGGAGGCGGGGGACTCTCGTCAGGCCGCCGTCGGTCCCGAGACCGTCCAGCCCGGGGCCTGGGGGTGGGCCGTCAGGTCCTCGTGGCGCACGGGGTCGCCGCAGGCCCGGCAGGTGACCACCGGTACCAGTTCGTTGCCGCAGGCGTGCTCGACGACCATCGGGAGGTCGGCGCCCTTGCGGAGATGGCGGTCGCCCCACTCCTTGAGGGTCATCAGGACCGGCTCCAGCTCCAGGCCCGCCTGGGTGGGCCGGTACTCGAAGCGCTGCGGGCGTTCGCTGTAGACCCGCTTGGCCAGGATCCCGGCGTCCACGAGCCGGCGCAGCCGGGCGGCCAGGATGTCGCGGGGGGCGCCGATGTTGCGCACCAGCTGGTCGAAGCGGCCGTTGCCCAGGCACACCTCCCGCAGGACGAGCAGGGAGTACTTCTCGCCGACCAGCGTGAGGGCGTCGGCGATCGAGCAGGGGCGCGGGTCCTTCGTGGCGGCCATACGGCCAGTCTAGAGGAGGGTTTGATTTTCCAACTCATGGAGCTATGGTGAGTTTGGATTTCCTACTCACTGGTAGCTGCCGTAGCCCGCTACGGGTAGCCAGGCGGCCAAGGAGGCCCGCACCATGCGCGACGCAGTCATCGTCGAAGCCGTACGCACCCCCCTCGGCAAGGGCAAGCCGAACGGCTCCCTCGCCCATGTCCACCCCGTGCAGCTCCTCGCGCACACCCTGCGCACGCTGGTCGAGCGCTCCGGCGTCGACCCGGCGCTGATCGACGACGTCATCGGCGGCACCGTCGACCAGGTCGGCGAGCAGGCCATGAACACCACCCGGTACGCGCTTCTCGCGGCCGGCTACCCGGAGACGGTCCCGGCGACCACCGTGGACCGCCAGTGCGGCTCCTCCCAGCAGGCCGTGCACTTCGCCGCGCAGGGCGTCATCTCGGGCGCGTACGACCTGGTCGTCGCGTGCGGGGTGGAGTCGATGAGCCGGGTGCCGATGTGGTCCAACGTGCCCGAGGGCAAGGACCCGTTCGGGCCCGGAGTCGCCGAGCGCTACCCGGAGGGCCTCGTCCCGCAGGGCATCAGCGCCGAGCTGATCGCCGCCAAGTGGTCCCTCACCCGCGCGCGGATGGACGAGTTCGCCGTCTCCTCGCACCACAAGGCGGCCGCCGCGTGGGACGCCGGTCTGTTCGACGCCGAGGTCGCGCCGCTGGACGGCGTCTCGCGCGACGAGTGCGTACGGCCGGGCAGCACCCCGGAGATCCTCGCCGGCCTCAAGCCCGCCTACTACGACCCCGGCTTCGCCGAGCGCTTCCCGCAGATCGAGTGGAACGTCACCGCGGGCAACGCCAGCCCCGTCAACGACGGCGCCTCCGCCGTCCTGATCACCTCCAGCGAGACCGCGGCCCGCCTCGGCCTGCGCCCGCTGGCCCGTCTGCACAGCTTCGCCGTCACCGGCTCCGACCCGCTGCTGATGCTCACCGGCGTGATCCCGGCGACGGAGAAGGTGCTGGGCAGGGCCGGTCTGAGCCTCGCCGACATGGACCTGTTCGAGATCAACGAGGCCTTCTCCAGCGTGGTCCTCGCCTGGCAGCAGGAGACCGGCGCCGACCTCGCCAAGGTCAACGTGCACGGCGGCGCCATCGCCCTCGGCCACCCGCTCGGTGCCAGCGGCACCCGGCTGACCACCACCCTGGTCCACGCGATGCGCGAGCGAGGCGCCCGCTACGCCCTGCAGACCATGTGCGAGGCCGGCGGACTGGCCAACGCGATGATCCTGGAAGGGGTCTGACCGGGCCTCGGACGATCAGCGGCCGCGCAGGTGGTGGCGCTTTCGCCAGGCCACCACCATGCCCGCGAGCGCCGGCGCGGCGATGCAGGCCATCGCGATCAGGAAGGCGGGGGACGTCGGCGAGGAGGCGCGGGCGCCGGCGACCGCGTAGGCGGCCGTGTTCGGGATGGAACCGAGGGCCGTGGCCAGCAGGAACGGCAGCCAGCCCATACGGGAGACGGCCGCGCAGTAGTTCGCCGCCCAGAACGGCACCCCGGGAAAGAGCCGGGCCGCCAGCATGGACCGGAACCCGTGCCGGCTGAGCTGTCCGTCGGCCGCCTTCAGCCAGCGGCCCCGCAGCAGCGGGCGCAGCGCGTCCTGCCCGAGGAGGCGGCCCAGCCCGAAGGCCAGTCCCGCCCCCAGCACCGTGCCCGCCAGCGCCGTCGTCAGCCCCAGCTGCGAGCCGAACAGCGCGCCCGCCGCCAGGTTCAGCAAGGGGCGCGGTACGAACGCCACCGTGCACAGCCCGTACGCCGCCGCGAACACGACGGCCGCCGCGGCACCGCCGAGCTGCGGCGGCCAGCCCTGGGTCAGCAGCCGCTGCGGCTCGAACAGCAGCACCCCCGCGGCACCGCCCGCGAGCAGGGCGAACAGCAGGGACAGCCGGGCGTACGGGGACAGCAACGCGCGCGTGCAGCGGGCGGCCGGCCCCACACGGGCCAGGGGCGGTACGGGAACGGCGAACTCCGTGGCGGCGGCCCGGGGAGAGGCCGCGGCGGTGCCAGAGCGGTTGGCATCGAGCATCCGGTGACATTAACCGACGAACGCGTGTGATCGCCGTCAAGTCTGTCCCCTCCCCGTCACAGCACGGAGGGGGCACGCACGGAACGCCGGGGCAGTGAAGGGTCCGGGCACCCGTGGCGCCCGGACCGTGCCTCACGCGGCGAGAGCGTGACCGGGGTGCAGTACGACCTTGGTGTAGCCCTCGACCCGTTTGTCGAACTTCTCGTACGCCTGCGGTGCCTGGTCCAGCGGCAACTCGTGGGAGACCACGAAGCTGGGCTTGGCGCGCCCGGCGATGATCATGTCGCGCAACTGGCGGTTGTACCGCTTGACGTTGCACTGACCGGTGCCCATCTGCTGGCCCTTCTCGAACATCTTGCCGATGGAGACCAGCAGCTGGCCGTGCTTGGCGTGCTCGTCGGGACCGCCGGGGTCCGAGGGCACGTACAGACCCGGTACGCCGAGCATGCCGGTCGGGCGTACCGTCTGGACGAGTTCGTTGAGGACGATGGCGGGTTCCTCGTGGCTGGCGTCGTGTGCCTGGGCCTGGTAGCCGACGGCGTCGACGCCCTTGTCGGTTCCCTCACCTCCGGTCTGTTCCTTGATCTGCTCCGCCGGGTCTCCCTTGGTGAAGTCGATGGGGATGGCCCCGATCTCCTCGGCCTTGGCGAGCCGCTCGGGCACGCGGTCCACCGAGAAGACCTTCGCCGCACCGCGCAGCAGCGCGGAGTAGGCGGCCATCAGCCCCACCGGGCCGGCCCCGTAGACGGCCACGGACTCGCCGGGGGACACCTGGGCGAGTTCGCAACCGTGGTAGCCGGTCGGGAAGATGTCGGCAAGGAGCACGAAGTCGGTCTCGAACTCCTCGCCCGGGGGCAGCTTCAGGCAGTTGAAGTCGGCGTACGGTACGCGCAGCAATTCGGCCTGACCGCCCTTGTAGGGGCCCATCGCCACGTATCCGTAGGCGCCGCCTGCGAATCCGGGATTGACCGTCAGGCAGAAGCCGGTCTTCCCCGCAAGGCAGTTCTTGCAGAATCCGCAGGCGACATTGAAGGGCATCACCACGCGGTCACCCTCGGACAGGGAGGTCACGCCGCTGCCGACCTCCTCGATGATGCCGAGGTTCTCGTGCCCGAAGACGATGCCCGACTCGGCCGCCGTGCGGCCCTCGTACATGTGCAGGTCGGAGCCGCATATAGCGGTCGACGTGACCCGTACGAGCACATCGTTGGGATGCTGTATCTGAGGGTCCTGGACGTCCCTCACCACCACACTGAAAGGCTCTTCGTAGACGACGGCTTTCACGTCTGTCACCTCCGCGTCGAGCGCTAATTCCAGGTAACGCCCGTGCAAAAGGCACTGCAACCGTGAACACATGTTCGACGCGAAGGGTCTCCGGGACCTCCCTCCCGACAGTAGGGTTCGTGCCATGACCGCCACTGGCGCGGCCCCGCCGGACGTGCCGCGCAGCGCCCTCGCCGACACCGTGCTGGAACGGCTGACGGCCACCTACGGGGCCGCCGCCGATCCCGGGCGGGCCGCCGCGATGCGCGCCTACATGAAGGACGTCGCGCCCTTCCTCGGCATCCCCACCCCCGCCCGCCGCGCCCTGTCGCGCACCGTGCTGGCCGGCACCCCGCGTCCCGGCGAGGCCGACTGCACCGCGATCGCCCTGCGCTGCTGGCAGCTGCCCGAGCGGGAGTACCACTACTTCGCCGTCGATCTTCTGCGCCGGTACGCGGACCGTTGTTCCCCGGGCCTCCTCCCGGTGGCCCGGTACCTCGTCACCACCGTCCCCTGGTGGGACACCGTCGACCTGCTCGCGGCGCACGTCGTCGGGACCCTGGTCGCCGCCGACCCGAAGCTCACCGCCGACATGGACGCCTGGATCAACGACGGCGACCTGTGGGTGGTGCGGACGGCCCTGCTCCACCAGCTGACCTACAAGGAACGCACCGACGCCGACCGGCTGTTCGCCCACTGCCTGGTCCAGTCCGGGCACCCGGGCTTCTTCGTCCGCAAGGCGATCGGCTGGGCCCTGCGCGAGTACGCCAAGACCGACCCGGAGGCCGTACGGGCCTTCATGGCGCGGGAGCGGGAGCGGGGGCGGTTCGCCCCGCTGACCGTGCGGGAGGCGCTGAAGAACATCGGCGCCTGACCTCGTCCCGCCGGGAAAAACCATTCGACGCCGGACAAACCGTCGGCGATGATCGACGCCATGTTCCGGTACGCCTTCCTCCTCGCAGCATCCGCCGTCGCGGATGCCCCGAAGGCTGCCGTCCCGATCCTCGAGGCCGCTGTCGACGGCGCCCGAAGCTGACCCTCCCCGGACCGTCCGGCGGACCCCGCAGGGGGAGGGTCGGCCAGTCCCTTGGGTCCCGCATTCCCGTACGACCGGAGAGGCTCCGAGGTACAGCCATGTCGAAAACGGCCTACGTGCGCACCAAGCCGCACCTGAACATCGGCACCATGGGTCACGTCGACCACGGCAAGACCACCCTGACCGCCGCCATCACCAAGGTGCTCGCCGAGCGCGGCACCGGCACCTTCGTCCCCTTCGACCGCATCGACCGCGCCCCGGAGGAGGCCGCCCGCGGCATCACCATCAACATCGCGCACGTCGAGTACGAGACCGACACCCGGCACTACGCCCACGTCGACATGCCGGGCCACGCCGACTACGTCAAGAACATGGTCACCGGCGCCGCGCAGCTCGACGGGGCGATCCTCGTCGTCTCCGCGCTCGACGGGATCATGCCGCAGACCGCCGAGCACGTGCTGCTCGCCCGGCAGGTCGGCGTCGACCACATCGTCGTCGCCCTGAACAAGGCCGACGGCACGGGGGACGAGGAACTCGTCGACCTGGTCGAGCTGGAGGTCCGCGACCTGCTCACCGCTCAGGGGTATCCGGGCGACGCCGTGCCCGTCGTCCGGGTCTCCGGGCTGAAGGCGCTCGAGGGCGACCCGCGCTGGACGGCGTCCGTCGAGGCACTGCTGGACGCGGTGGACACCTACGTGCCGATGCCCGAGCGGTATCTGGACGCGCCGTTCCTGCTGCCGGTGGAGAACGTGCTCACCATCACCGGGCGGGGCACGGTGGTCACCGGTGCCGTGGAGCGCGGGACGCTCCGCCTGGGCGACCGGGTGGCGGTGCTCGGCGCGGACGTCGAGACCGTGGTCACCGGTCTCGAGACGTTCGGCAAGCCGATGGAGGAGGCACAGGCCGGGGACAACGTGGCCGTGCTGCTGCGGGGTGTGCCGCGGGACGCGGTCCGGCGGGGCCATGTCGTGGCGGCGCCGGGGAGCGTGGTGCCCGCCCGGCGGTTCTCGGCGCGGGTGTATGTGCTGTCGGCTCGGGAGGGGGGTCGTACGACACCGGTCGCCACCGGGTACCGGCCGCAGTTCTACATCCGCACGGCGGACGTGGTCGGTGACGTCGACCTCGGCGCGACGGCGGTCGCCCGGCCCGGCGAGACGGTGGAGATGACGGTCGAGCTGGGGCGTGAGGTGCCGTTGGAGCCGGGGCTCGGGTTCGCCGTCCGCGAGGGCGGGAGGACCGTGGGAGCGGGGACGGTGACCGCCGTGGCCCGAGGCTGACGTGCGTGGGGGCCGCGGGGCCGGTGGGGGCCGGTCGCGCGGTCCCCCCCACCGTGGCCGGGATCACGCGCCGCACAATGAAGGGGTGAACGAATCGATACCCGTCACCCGGACCACCGACCACGGCACCGCCAAGCTGATGCCGGACGTCGACCGGGAGCGGGCCTGGCTGCTCACGGTCGACGGGGCGCCGCAGTCGTACGTCGACCTGGACGATCCCGCGTATCTGGAGTTCGAGTACGCGCGGCGGCTCGGGCACGTCCTGGACGTCGTGGCCGAGGCCGGGCGGGCGGTGGACGTGGTGCACCTCGGCGGGGGCGCGCTGACGCTGCCCCGGTACGTGGCGGCCACCCGGCCCGGTTCGCGACAGGACGTCGTCGAGGCCGACCGGGGGCTGCTGGAGCTGGTCGCCGAGTACCTGCCGCTGCCGGAGGGCGCGGGCGTCGCGCTGCACGCCGCCGACGCCCGGGCCTGGCTGGAGGCGGCTCCGGACGACCACGCCGACGTACTGATCGCCGACGTGTTCGGCGGGTCCCGGGTGCCGGCGCACCTGACCACGCTCGCCTACGCGCGGGAGACCGAGCGGGTCCTGCGACCGGGCGGCGTCTATCTGGCCAACCTCGCGGACGCGGCACCCTTCGGCTTTCTGCGGTCTCAACTGGCCACGTTCGCAGCCGTCTTCGAGGAACTGGCGCTGATCGCCGAACCGGGTGTGCTGCGCGGCCGGCGGTTCGGCAACGCGGTGCTCGTCGCCGCGCACCGGCCCCTGGACGTCGCCGCGCTGGCCCGCCGGGCGGCGGCGGACGCCTTTCCGGCCCGAGTGGAACACGGCGCGGGCGTACGGGAGTTCACCGGATCGGCGCGGCCGGTCGAGGACGCCGACGCGGTACCGTCACCCGAGCCCCCCGACGGGGCGTTCGGCATCGGCTGACGCCGCCGGCCTCAGAATTGCCTCACGAGCACCAGTCGTGGTTCTCCGGCGCCGAAGTAGTCGTCCTCCACGGCCACCTGGCTGAACCCCGCCTTCGCGTACACCCGTCGGGCGACCTCGTTCGCGGGATGCACGGTGACCCGCATGTTCTTGGCTCCCGCCTCAGCGCACAGGTCCGCGACCGTGGTCATCAAGACGTCACCCAGTCCGTGCCCGCGGTGGCCCACGCGGACTCCCAGGCCGAGCAGCCACGCCGTCTCGCACCTCGGCTCGAGCGCCACCATGGCGTAGCCGCACAGCCCTTCGGCGGCCGTGGGACCGTCGATCACGAGGAAGTGCGCGCCGTGCACGTCGAACCACTGCCGGAGGACGAAGTACGGGTACGCGAGTTCTCCGAAGATCTCCTGGTCCAGTGCGTACAGATCGGGCAGGTCGTCGGGTTTCGCCCGCCGCGGCCGTGAGCTTGCGGGAGGGCGAATGGACTCGTTCAAGGTCTCCTCCTGAGAAGTACCGCCGCGATGAGGTGTCGCAGTGGGCCTGACGCCAGGGAGCGTCCCGTCACAGCAGACGTCTCGCAAGGGCCGCGATCTCCGGCGCGTCATGATCGCGCAGCAGTTCCCGCAGCCCGCTCAGGGCTCGATCGTGCTCATGCACGGCGAGACCGATCCGGGCCGCCGTCGCCTCCCAGCGCACTTCGTCGTCCAGTGCGTCGACCAGCAGCTCCAGACCCCGCCGCCCGTCGAAACGCTGGTGCAGCGAGGCCTGCAGTGCCGGCCAGCGGGTGATGATCTCCGCGAGCAGCACCAGGTGACGGGCCCGCACGATCGTCGCCTCCGGATCCGAGAGCGGTTCCACCGTGTCCAGCATCCGTGCATACAGTTGCCATACGTTGAGCAGCCGCTTGGCTTCACGGATCGAGCGCCCCGGCTGTGCGCTCAGCCGCCGGCGGATGAGGGCGAGTACCCGGGGGTGTTGCTCCAGAGCGCGCCAAGAGGTGGTCTCCACCGGGCGCCGAGGCCGCGCGGTTCGCGGGGGCGGGGGCCCGCCGGTCGGGGAAACCGCGGGCGTGGTACCACCGGGTCGCGCCACCGGAGGTCGCACGGCAGAGGAAGCGGCGGCCGGCGATCCCGGAGGTACGGCTGCGGGACCGGTGTCCGGTCCCCGTGGGCTCGTCGGGGCCCGCGTGGACGCCTCGACGAAATGGCGGAGGCCTTCGTCACCGACTTCGGGGACACGGACGGGCAGCTGGACGAGCTTGCGCAGGTAGGCCCACCCGACCGAAGGGTCGTCACCGTGTGGTGCCGTGGCCTCGGCACCGAGGGATTCCAGTTCCCGGTTCACGTGTGAGGCGACGACGACCGGATCGAGCCCGAGGACGAAACAGCCGTGCATGCCACCGTCCGCGGTGAGGCCGGAGAGGAAGAGGTTGATCGCCTGGAACACCTGCGCGGTGGTGTCGGAATGGCACCGGTCCAGGTCGTCCACGAACACCACCAGGTCGTACCCGAGACGACGCAGGTCGGCGAGCAACTCGTGGATGTCGTGCTGATGCAGGTACAGCGAACCGGCGGTGGCCCGGTACAGCGGGTCGGCCGGTCCCGTCGCCCCGTCCCCGGGCCCCTGGACAGCGGTTCCGGGAGACAGCGGCCCGTCGAACAAAGCCGTGCCGATGTACGCCGACACGGGAGAGCGGAAGTACCGCACCAGCGTGTGGACGATGCCCGTCAGCGCGACCAGCGTGGAGACGGCCAGAGCCAGGGCCGCTCCGCTGACCGGATGGCCCAGCAGGTGGAAGCCGTGGTCTTCACCGAGGAGAGCGATGCCCAACTGGGCGACCAGGGCGATCAGCCAGACCCCGAACACCGGGGAGATGATCCGTCTGCGGATCGCGAGCAGGAGGGCGTACCGGTCGACCTTGCGTATGTTGCGGGTGAACCAGTACCGCGTCCGCCGCAGTTCGGTGGGGTACAGGACCGGAGCGGCCGCGTCGATGATCGCTTCGGTGAGGCCCGCCCACACCTGACCGCCCGACTGGTGCGACCAGGGATTGAACCAGGCCGTCACCACGCCCCGGGGCGCGGCGGTCGGCGGCGGTCGGCGGGGTGCCGTCTCTCGCCGGCTCTCCCGGATCAGGCGTATCGCCTGCCGTACCGTCAGCTGCGATCGCGAGGGGCCCCTGGACGGCCGACCGTCGGTGACGGTCGGCAGCCTGCTCCGGATCAGTTGCATCAGGGTGCTCTTCCCGCATCCCCACGGGCCTTCCACGGTGACGACGACCGGCCCTTGACCGGCCTCTTCCGCCCGGTATATCTGGCGCACCAGCGAGTCGACGAGGGCCTCGCGCCCCAGGAGGTCCCGGTCGGCAGGCGCATCCGTGAGTCCCCACAGAGTGATCGAGCCGACCTCGACGCTGCGGATGGCCAGGCCGCGTTCGGGATCCCACAGCCGGATCGTGGCGTCGTAACTGGCGGACGCGAGGAGCCTGCGTCCCCGGGCGGTCTCCCAGGTGGCCAGGGCCCACACCCACAGCGTGTGTCCGGTCAAGGGCGGGACGACCTGTGAGCCGGTGTCGGGATTCCATACGACGACGGTGCCGTCGCCGCACGCGACGGCCACCCGCGCACCGTCCGGCCCCACCCAGCTGGCCAGGGCGCGCCCGCCGCCACTGTGTCCGTGCAGCCGCGATTCGAGCGGCGCCGCGGTGTCCGCGTCCCAGATGTGCACGGTGCCCTCGTCGCCCACCGCGGCCAGACGGGTCCTTCCGTCCGGGGGCGTCCAGCAGGTGACCGCCCAGAGCCTGTCCCGGTGGGCCGCGAGCGCCTCGCCCACCTGCTCCCCGCGGTCGGGCTCCCAGATGCGAATGGTGCCGTCGTAGCCGACGGAGGCCAACCGCGTCGCTCCCGTCGGGCTGTGCCAGACGGTCATCGCGAGAACGCCCCCGTCATGACCGGTCATGGAAGCCGGTGCGGCAGGTTCCCCGGTGTCCGGGTCCCACACGCGAATGCTGCCGTCATAGCCTCCCGAGGCCACTCGAGGGCCGTTCGGGCCGACCCAGGAGGTCAGGGCCAGGACGCCGCCCGGGTGCCCGCCGTCGGCCGCGGCGACGGAGGTCTGTGCGGTGGTGTCCCAGATGCGGATGCTGCCGTCGTAGCTCCCCGAGACCAGGCGGGTCGTGCCCTCCGGTCCGGCGACGGTGACCACGGAGCGCAGCCAGCCGGTATGACCGATCAGCGGCGGCCCCTGCATGCGACTGGTCTCCGGGTCCCAGATGCGCACCGCGCCGTCGGAGCTTGCGGAGGCGAGCCGGGCCGCGCCGTCCGGCTCGGTCCACGCCGCGAGCGAGGTGATGCCCGCGTTGTGGCCGCGCAGGGGAGCGCCGATGGCGCGCCCGGTCCCCGGATCCCAGGTCCGTATGGTGCCGTCATCACTGGCGGAGGCGAGCCGGACGGCGCCGTCGGGGGCGGTCCAGCAGGTCAGGGCCGCGACTCCCGCGGTGTGACCGGTCATGGGCGACCCGGCGGGCCGGCCCGTCTCCAGGTCCCAGACCAGCACGGTGCGGTCATAGTTGGCCGAGGCGAGCAGAAGGCCGCCGCCCGGTCCCCGGAACGCGGCCAGGGCGAGAACCCAGCCCGCGTTGCCGACCAGGGGTTCACCGATACGTGCGCCGGTCACGGGGTCCCATAAGCGGATGGCGCCCTCGTTGCCCGCCGAGGCTATCCGGACCGATCCGTCGGCGTGGAGGCATGCGGTCAGTGCCATGACCCGGCCGGGGTGCGGGGCCTCGGCGATCTGCTGTCCCGTCACCGGGTCCCAGACGCGGATGGTTCCGTCGTCTCCGGCGGATGCCAGTCGGCGGTCGCCGCCCGGGTCCGTCCAGCTGGTGAGTGCCCATACGCCC